>NZ_JBSPTO010000049.1:0-19666 GCF_053850215.1 Mesorhizobium sp. f-mel | reverse complement strand
AGGACATCGAATCTGATTTGCGCAAACTTGGGAATCCAGATTCAGTCAAAAGGCGAAGCGCTCTAGGAAGCGCAATCTCGGCAGACTGCAGAAAACTGACATGATATTCGAGGCCTGCGCATCCGCAAGTACGGACGCGATCGTCGCGGCTGGCACCGGCAATCGACGGGCAGGTGTTCCGGGACGGACGCCAGGAGCCGGTCAAATATCGGCTGCCATTTGCCGGATTGAGATGACGACGCTCCGAGACTCTGGAGCAGGGGAATGAACAGGAAGAGGCCGGCACCTTCGAGAACCGCCGCGGCCAAACCAAGTCCGACGATAGTCGGCCCGGCCATGCAGGTGCTGCCGCCAAGCGGATGAGCCGCCGCAACCGCCCGAACAGTGACGCGCTGATATTCACCAGCTGGTCTCTTCATAGAGCGGACGGAACTTGGCGTTCTTGTTGCGCATCCGTTTCACTCCAACCTTGACCCAGCGAGGAACCAACCTGGCCCTGCAGTAAACATCTACCATGTTGGGCAGGCGAGAAATTGCCGTGCGCGGATCCAGGACGAAGAGTCTCCTCGATAGGTCGCAGGCTGCGTAAAGCTGCCCGCCGATCAAAGCTCTCAACGCAAGCCAATGGATCATATCGACCAGATGCGCATCGAGATCGCTGCCGAACTGCGGATATTTTTCGCGAAACTCGGCAAGAACAATCTCACACGAACGAAGCATCTGCATGACATCGCTCGACATGTTGACGTTCGTTATCCGGTAACCCACGAGATGCTGAGGCACGACGCGGAATTCGTAATTTTCCGCTATTCTGAGGCACATTAGAAGATCCTCGCAGCCTTGTGCATTCCTGGCCCTCAGCGAAGGATCGAATTGTCCCGCCCGCTCGAATGCGGAGCGACGAACCAGCATCGAACTTCCGTTGCCGACAAAGTTCATTCTGCACATCCGTTGCAGAACGCGGCCATCGGCATCGGGCCGGAAGGATAGTGAGAATACCCGGCCGTTCTCGTCGATTTGGGCAAACCAGCAATATGCCAGGCCCGCAGAAGAGCCGCCTTCCTGCAGGGCGCGCAGTTGCAGTGCGATCTTCGATGGGGCCCAGAGATCATCCGCGTCGACAAACGCCAGAAACTCCGCATCGGTAGAGGCCGCACCGCTGTTGCGGGCCTGCGCAACACCGGCGTTCGACTGCCTCATTAGACGTATACGCCGGTCTCTCTCAGCACAGGAGGCCACAATCGAGGCGGACTGGTCCGTCGACCCGTCGTCCACCACGATAATGTCCAGCGCCTGATGGTCCTGCTGGCAGATGCTGGTCAAGGTGGCGCGAATGGTTCGCTCGGCATTGAACATCGGCACCACGACGCCTACCGTGGCATTGTCTTGGATCATTGGAGCCTTCGTTTTTTCTGCAGGAGCTGGTAAACAACGGATGACGCCAGCATTGCAATCAGCACCGCTCTTCCATGATCCTGCGCGAATTCGAGGCAAATGAGGTCGGTCATTCAGCCTGACTATCGTAGCTGGCGGGTTCGAACCGTGACGAAGCAACGCCAAATCCGAAAAACAGACACAAGGATCGGTCGCGTAGCGCTGCCTTATTAGCCTGTACTGAACAAGCCGGTCAACTGGCGCCGCGCGGCGCGGATTGGCGGCCGCCCGCAACTTCGGCCTCGCGTGCGCGGGACCTTGTGCTGGTCTTCGGTTGATGACTGCGCCATTTGCAGCGACATAATCCATGGGCAGGACGCGGCCTCGGCTGGCGACGCCGAACGGGCCATGGTGCGCGATCCCGATATCCTCATCCTGGACGAAGCCACCAATGCAGTGGACGGATGGTCGGAAGCGGCAATTGTCGAGATGCTCAAGTCGAGTGCCGGCCGCCGCACGACCATTGTCATCAGTCATCATCACAGCACCATCTCGTTCTGCGACGACGTGGTGATCCTCAGCCGCGGTCGTGTGAAAAAGCAGGCGCTTTTCGCCGCTCTGGCGACGCTCAGCATTGATGAACTCTACCAGCATGAATCAATAGAGTGACTGGGGCTGTCGTGCCTGCTGCGTGCGCCGGGCCGTCGTGGCGAGCGACACTTTAGCGATATCAAGCCCAGACGAGTGTCCGGCTATTTTTTGGGAGATGTTACCAACTGGAATTGTCGCTCGCCGGGGGCGCTGCTGCGAGCGACGATGACCCGGTCGCGACCCTCACCCTTGGCCTCGTAAAGCGCGTGATCCGCAGCATTCGTGAGTTCGGCCCAGCCCGCTCCATGCTCCGGGTAAGCGGCGACCCCGAACGAAACTGTAACAGTGCCCAGCGTCCGCCCGCGATGCGCCAAGTGAAGCTGCCTGATTGCCTGGCGCAGCGCCTCTGCCCTCTCAGCGCCTTCCTCCAGCGAGCATCCCGGCATTACGAGGGCGAATTCCTCACCGCCGTAGCGCGATACGACATCGCTATCCCTGGCATGCTCGATCAATGTGGCGGCGACCTGCTTCAAGACTAAGTCGCCGGCCTCGTGGCCGAACGTGTCGTTGAACTGTTTGAAATGATCGACGTCGAGCATCATGATCACCAGCGGCTGAGCCGAGCGCTCCATCCGGCGCAGTTCACGGCTGCTGGTTTCCTCGAGATACCGCCTGTTGAACAGACCGGTGTTCGGATCGCGGATCGATTGCTGCCGCAGCGTCTCGCGCAAGCGCAGATTGGCGAGCGCCAATGCCAGCGTATCGACAACGCCGCGCAGGATCTGCTGCCTCTCAGCCAGCCATTGCGGTTTGTCAGCCGCATTCGGTTCACACAAGTGGAGGATGCCCAGCGTTTCGCCTTGTGCCGCCAGAGGCATGCAGACGTAGCCCTTGCCGCCATTCTCGGTGATATGGGCGCAGCGCGGCGACAGCATGCCCGGGCCGGCGACATGCTCCTGCCCGCGGCGCAACGCCCAGCAGTCTTCCGGCGCAAATTGGGTAGCGCTCGACCGAACGGAGCCCCAATGCGCCACCTCTTCCACCAGGTTGCGCGAGGCGCTGGTCAGGTGGACGGTCCCGCTCAAGCCGCCGAGGAACTCGGCCATGGCGGTGCCGACCACTGAAAACGCTTCAGGAAACGTAACGCAGGCCTGCAGCAGCTCCCCTAGCTTCACCAGACGGGAAGTGGTTTCCGACTTCTCGTGCAATTCGCGATTTAGCACCGCTAGTTGATCGGCACGCTCGTTCACAACGCCTTCCGCGCGGCGCAGTTCGCTGATGTCGTTGAGCGTGAGGACGAGACCACCGTCGGACTTGCTGAGGGGACTGCAGCTCGCGATCATCGGCAAATGCGAGCCATCCCATTTTGTCAAGCGCACTTCGCTCTGGTGTTGGCGGCCCGAGGTCAAGGCCAGCTCGACGGGAGATGTCCCGGCAGCGAAATCGCCGCCTCTCGGATCACGCATCGTCATGACCGAGCGCCATTCCTCGCCGACGATCTTGTCGGCGCGCCGCCCAATCATCGAGGCCGCCGAGGGATTGACGCTGGCAATCCGGCCATCACCGTCGAGGACGGCAATGCCTTCGGCCGCCGTGTCGACGATATCCTCGATGTGGGCTCGCGCCGATTCAAGCTCGGCCGCCATGGTGTTGAAGCCATGCGCCAGTTGCCCGAACTCGTCGTTGCGGGTGTGGCTTATGCGCGTCATGGCATCGCCTTTGGCCAGCGCTTGCATGCCTTTCGTCAGGTCTGAAAGGCCGGCGCCGAAGCGGCGCAGCAGTGCCGCCGCGAATCCCGCCGCAACCAGCATGGCGGCCGCCGCGCTGATGCCGACCAACCAAAGCATGTTGCTGGTGCGCCGTTCGGCATCGCTTAGCAGGGGGTCGTATTCCAAGAGTACGGCGCCGATGATCGTGTCCTCGGGATGTTCGATCGGAAGGACCAGCATATCGTTGGCCTCGTGAGAATCGGTAAATCTGCGTCGGACGCCATCCTCTAGAGTCTGGCCGACTTCATTGCCGGCGTCGTGATCGAACTTGTCGCCGATATTATGGTCTTCGTCGGAAGCGTGGGCCAGAAGGACCTTGTTGCGGTTGACGACAAGGAAATCCCTGCGCGAATCATGGTGCTGATGCTCCAGAAACTCGCGCAGCGCGTCGGGTCGCTCGAACAGCGAAGGTGCCCCATCGGATGACTTGAAGACGATCGTGTTGGCCAATTCCTGCGCGACATTGGCCGCTTCGGTCAATCCCAACGACCTGATCGCGGCCATCTGTGTAAAAATCGCAACGCCGCCTACGAGGCCGATCAAAGCCGAGGCGGCCACCATGCTGAGAATGATCTGGCTCTTGATGCGCACGTCACAGGCCCGCTGAAAACGACGGCATCATACATACCCGATCGAGCCAGCATTTCATTTTCCGCCTTTTATTACCAAATGCTTATCAACGTCCTAACGATGAGCCAATCCGGCGGCTCTTTTGCCTCTCCGGCCCACAGCGATTTGCCTCGGGCGCCTAGTTGCGAGGGTGAGCATCCGACCTCGTACAGCGCCAGGCAGGCCATACGTACGGCCCTTGCAGGATTCAGCCGATAGCCAGCCGGCTGCGCCGGTCCCGCAAGACATCATTTCCCAGGCGCGCCCGGGAAATGTGTCATCAATTTCTGCTCGGCTGTCGCCCAAGCTCGGTCGTGGTAACGGCGCAGAAGCAAGATGCTTATAACGAAAGCCAAAATTCCGGAAATCACGCCGAGAACCATCCCTGAACCGATCACCGATGTCGCAACTATGCCCGCAAAGACGCCTGCGATCGCGCCGCTGATCGTACTCACCATGCCTGCGGTCGTCATGAAATACTGCAGGGGCGATGGTCTCAATCCCTTGTCGACGAGCACTGCCGAGCGGTCGTCGTGCGTAGAGTGGATAAGGTACTTTTGCATGATCGGCGCGAGTTCGACGTAATAGTGCCGGATCCGCGCCATGCCACGGGCGTGCACCATATCCTCGATCGCAACCTGCACGACGCGCACGAAAGTGACCAGACCGATGAAGAACAGGCAAGGCAGCAGGATCAGGCTGAACAGCACGAAGGGCATACCCATTTCCGTGACTTGCGCGACGAATGACAGAGCGATCGTTACGCTCGAGACTGACGTGAGGAACAGATTGCCGCGCTGGTTCGCTTCTTGAATCGTGGCTGCGCGGGCGGTCTGCAGCACGAAATGCTCGGTTGTCATGCACTGCAGGACTTGCTGCGTGTTGGTGCTCTCTTTCGTCATTGCGTCCTCCTTCGTTCGGCTCAACCACGACGCGACCGAAGGCGACTATGATCGGCCTACCCGCGCGACAAGTCTGTAGCCGCAGCCTTGCCTCGTCGTACCGGTCGCCTGCCCAATTCCGGTTCGGATGGCTCCGTGCGATCCGGTGCCGAGACGTTTCCGACGAGCGATGCGAGTTCAGCCTCGCTGAGCGTCTCGATTTCGAGCAGTTTGCGCGCCGTCTTTTCCAGCAGATCCCGTCGCTCCGTGAGGAGCCCGACGGTTCGCGCGAAAGCTGTATCGACGATGCTGCGAACTTCCTCGTCGATAGCTTCGGCGGTGGCCTCGCCGTAATCGTGCTCGCGCGAACCGCCGGCGAGTGGGTTGGGGCTCAGGAAGGAGCGCTGGTCCTTTTCCAGCGCCACGTGGCCGAGTTTTTCCGACATGCCGTAACGCGTGACCATGGCGCGGGCGATGTCGGTCACTTTGGCTAGGTCATCGGCGGCCCCCGTGGACAGATGCCCGAACACGATCCACTCGGCCGCCCTGCCGCCGAGCAGCACCGCCATCTTGTTCTCCAGTTCCTGGCGCGTCATGAGGAATCGGTCCTCAGTCGGCCGCTGGATCGTGTAGCCCAACGCGCCGACGCCGCGCGGGATGATCGATACCTTGTGTACGGGATCCACTCCGGGCAGCGCCATGGCTACCAGCGCATGGCCCATTTCGTGATAGGCGACGACCTCGCGTTCCCTAGGGTTCAACAACCGGTTGCGCTTCTCGAGCCACGCCACGATGCGCTCGACCGCATTGTTGAAATCCTCCATCGTGACGACGTCCGCCCTCCGGCGCGTGGCAAGCAGAGTGGCCTCGTTGACGAGATTGGCGAGGTCGGCGCCGGTAAAACCCGGCGTCAGCGCGGCAACTTTCTCCGCGTCGACATCCGCCGCCAGCTTGGCCTTTTTCATGTGGACTTGAAGTATCTGGACGCGACCTTGCTTGTCCGGCCGATCGACCAGCACCTGCCGATCGAAACGGCCGGCGCGAAGAAGTGCCGGGTCAAGGATTTCCGGGCGGTTCGTCGCAGCGAGCAGCACGACGCCGATTTTCGGATCGAAACCGTCGAGCTCGACCAGGAGTTGGTTGAGTGTCTGCTCCTTCTCGTCGTGGCCGCCCATCATCGGGCCCGCACCGCGGGCGCGGCCCAGCGCATCGAGTTCGTCGATGAAGATGATCGCCGGGGCTTTGGCGCGTGCCTGCTCGAACAGGTCGCGCACACGAGCGGCGCCGACGCCCACGAACATCTCGACGAATTCAGAGCCTGAGATCGAGAAGAATGGAACATTTGCCTCGCCTGCAACGGCCTTGGCGAGCAGCGTCTTTCCGGTGCCGGGTGGCCCGACCAGCAGCACGCCCTTGGGCATGCGCCCTCCAAGCCGGCCGTATTCCTGCGGGTTTTTCAAAAAATCCACGATCTCCTGCAGCTCGGCCTTGGCCTCATCGACACCTGCCACGTCGTCGAACCTCACGCCGGTATTGGCCTCGACATAGACCCTGGCCTTGCTCCTGCCGATTTGCATCAAACCGCCCATCCCACCGCCCATGCGTCTCATCAGCAACATCCACAAGCCAAAGAAGACGAGGATCGGGACGACCCAGGAGAGCAGGTCGCTCAGGAAGGTGCTTTCGATCTGGCCGGTGACGGTGACGCCGTGTTCCTGCAGCTGCCGTGCGAGATTCGGCTCGACGCGCGTGGTAATGAATAGCGGTTTCCCGTCCTGCGGCTCCTTGAAGCGGCCTTGGATGAAGCGATCGGAAACCTGCACGTCGGCGATCTTGCCGTCGCGTAGCAGGGTCTCAAACTGGCTATAGGGAATCTGCGCGACGTGCTGCGTGGCGGTGTAGACATATTGGAAGATCATCAGCACCGCGAAGGCGGCGATCCAGTACCAGATATTGAACTGCGTCTTCCTGCTGCTCATGTCCATGGCGTGTCCTCCAGCATCATATCGATGGAGGTCGCCGAACCGTCACGGCATCCGGGTCAATGTGGCCGAAGCACAAAAAAGCCGGTCCGGGAACATCCGACAGGCCGCTTGAAAGCGTCAGGCTGCGGAGCGGACGGTGACCCGCAAACCAAAGGCTGCAGGCGGCGAGGGCGGCAACAATGGCATCGGCACCTCAAGCTGCACCATAGCTGCGTGCAGGAACTGGAAGGGAATCTTTCGCTGCCGCAATCCCGCGCTCCAGTGCGAGCAGTGCCAGCCCTACTTCGTCGAGCCGCGCCGGCCGCTCGTTCTCCGGCATGCCCTCGCCGGTTGAGAGATCGACCAGATATTCGGTCCATGCCCAGTTGCGCAGGATGGAGCGTTTCTCTTCGACGGTCAGAAGAGGGTCGGCGACCACGTCCATCGGCGACGCATAGAGCGCCTCCGGGTCTGTCAGCGCCGATCCGCAATGCGGGGCCTGGGACACAGCACCGTAGCTGCTTTGCAGCCAAGCCAGCTTAAGGCGATTCCAGACCACATCTGCACCGGCCTGCAGCCGTTTCTCAGCATCTGACGATGCGCAGCCGAATTACCCTGGACGATATAGGCAAGGCCCTGGCGTTCGGCATAGTCGATGGCCGCCTGAAGCGTCGGAAAATCAAGCTCCACCTGGGTCAGTGTGTCTCCGCCTCCTGTGTAGCCCATCAGCGGTTCGATGACCGGCGCAGTACGGCGCTCGAACACCAGCCGCCAGCCTTTCGGCCGGGCGCCCGAGGTCATGGCTGAGCGGCAAGGCTTGTAGATCCGCGCGACCGCGTGGCGCGGGAACTCGGATCTGCCGACCCACAGCGCTCTCCTGCCGTTGTCGTTTGCCGGTTCGAGATTTTCTACGACTCGTGTGACTCACTTTCTTGCTTCTGCATCATCCATCCCCTCCCATTTGGCGAAGGATGCGCCGGAGGCAGCGGCCAGCCGCCTCCGACTGCTCCATGCATCAGTGGTTGATCGGAATGCGCTTCACCTTTGACTGCGCGTTCGGGTTCTTCGGCAGCGCCAGAGGCAACACGCCATTGGTAAACGACGCTTTGACCTTGTCGTCCTCGACCTCGTAGCCGAGGGGTATGCGCCGCTCGAAGCGACCGTAGAAGCGCTCGGAGTAATCCTTCTCATCGGTTTCCGACCGTTTTTCGCCACGCAGGGTCAGCACGTCGTCGTCGAGCAGGACTTCGATGTCCTTCTCTTCCATGCCAGGGACCTCGGCGGTGACGCGAAGCTCGGTATCCAATTCCGAAATCTCCACCTTGGGCCAGCCGCCGTTGAACGGCGAGAGCTGTCCGAGGGAAGGAAAGCCGCGTGCCAAACGTCCGCGAAACATCCTCGAACAACCTGTTCACCTCGCGATGGAGCGAAAGGAACGGGTTCTGGTCGCCGCCGCGATAGACGCTCGGGGTCTGACTGCCGTTGCGGCCCCAGGGAATGAGATCACGCACATTCATAGTCATTTACCTCCATGTTCAGCAGGCATGCTTCTGGAAGGCACCGACGACCGCCGGTGCCTTGCCTTTTCAGATGTGCGATGCATCAAGCCGCGTTTTTCTCGCCTTCGATCTGCTGCGGCTTCGCCTTTGCCGCGCTGCCGCCGATAGCGATCCGGCGCGGTTTCATCTCTTCGGGAATCTCGCGCTTGAGATCGACGGTGAGCAGCCCGTTTTCGAGGCTGGCGCCGGCTACCTTGACATGGTCGGCCAGTTCGAACCGACGCTCGAAGGCTCGATCGGCAATGCCGCGGTAGAGATACTCGCCATTGTCTTCACCGGTCTGCGATCCGCTCACAACCAGCATATTGGGCTGGTGAGTGATCGTCAGCTCATCCCGCGAGAACCCAGCCACTGCCATCGTGATGCGGTAGTCGTCCTCACCAACTTTGGCGATGTCGTAAGGCGGCCAGTTGTCGATGGTGCTGACGCGGCTCGCATCCTCGAGCATGTTGAAAATGCGGTCGAAGCCGACGCTTGACCGGAACAGGGGTGTAAAATCGAGGTTCGTCCTCATAGCCACATCCTCCTTTGAGCAACATGGATACAGGATGGCGCCAAGAGCCCTTGACGCCTCCTGGACTGCGCCGGCCCCATTCGGCGACCGGCGATTGTTGATTTAGAACAGTGTGTTGCGCCTTCAAGAGGCACATAGGAGAATTTTCAGTGAGACGCATGCCGTTAGAGCTGGTTGACCGTGGCTGCAAAGCCGGTCACGGTTGAGCCGTCAGCCTCGCGGCCACTGCCGATTTGGCGGGATAACTCGTCCAAGTGGCGCAACGCCTCCATGATCGCGTCGAAGGTGACCGGTGCGGTCGCGCCCGGCGGCATACGCAGCGCCGGCACGGATTCTACCGCACAGGCATCTGATGCCCAGGATGAAAGGATGGCACGCTTTTCCCGGACGTCCAACGTCATGGCGGTGAGCACGTCCTGCGGACGCTCGAAGTGCCGCGCCGGGTGGAGCAGCCGGTCGAGAAAAAGATCAGGGGTTTCAGCCGCAATCGGGGGAATAGTAGCTCCTTTCATCGATGGTCCTCCGCTTCAACATTCTCCTTTGTGGACGTTCTTCGGTGGCTCGCGAGAGTTTCACCCGATCGAAATTTTGGATGCCTTCCCCGAAATTTCAAGAGACTCCAAGGCCCCGATAACTGCGTGCGCGGGCGCGATCGGGGTTGCGTCCTGGCGACATGCTCCTTGCCGTCAATCGGCATCCGCTTTCGACGGTGGCCGAGTTCACCGCGGCTTTGCGCCAAACTGCCGGAACGATCGCGCTCGACCTGTTTCGCGGCGGAGAACGGCGTTTCCTCGTGGTCCGCTAAAGGGTTGATCCGGTTGGGTGGCCGGCTCGCCCGATGATCGAGCGGGGAGGACACGCTGCTCAAGAGTCGGCTCCTTCGGGCACGCCTTCCAAACAAAGCCATCTATGCTTTCTGTGAGGCCAATGGAGCATTGTCGGGGGCGGGAATTCCGGGTCCTCCAGACAGCCGACCGATACCGACAGCGCATTCTTCAGCCCTTCTGCCCGCATGAAGACGACCGAGCCGCACGTCGTGCAGAATGTCTGCTCCAGCCATTGTCCGGACGAGCCGGTTCTGCGCCAGGATCTGGTCTCGCCTTTGTGGCCGACGACGGTGGAGTCGGCGTAAATGGCCCGGTATGAGAACGCCGTTCCGGTGCAGCGCTGGCACTCCATGCAACTGCACGCATAGACGCGTCGCGGCTCTCCGGCGAGGACAAGTTCCACAGCCTGGCATGAGCAGGTCGCGGTTCGTTTCATCTTGCCGCTATGCATTCGCGGGCGCCCCGCTCTGGCGCGGCGAGCCATTTCGAAACAGGGGCGCGAGGGATGCAAAATCATCTTCCATGCTCCCGAGCGAGAGCGCCTGCCGAAAGATCATATCCATGGCGCGCGGCATAGCCGCGTCGAGGCCTCGCTCCTCGCATGCCTCAAGCAGGTGCTGGAAGGCGCTGTAGTGGGCACCCAATGACGCCAGGGTCGCGTCGTCGCCGGCAAAACGGCGTGCATTCGTTCTATCCACCAGGTCGAACAGAGCGGCATCGACAACCGGCTTGAATCCGGAAAGATGGCTCCTGAACGTCGCCACGTCGAGACCTTCAGCCTCGGCGACGGCCATGCCCTGGAGCGCTCCGAAGAGCCCGCCCCACATCTGAGTGAGCAGAGCGGTATCAAGCGCCGAGGCTTGACCCGGCAGCTCCCCGACATAGCTCGTGCCGCCGCCGAGTGCGAAAAGCAGGGGCTTGTGCTTCTCGTAAACGTCGCGAGAACCCGAATAAAGCAGTGCGGTCTCTGGCTTGCCGATAAAGTCCGGAGTTGCCATGATTGCCCCGTCCAGATAGCCGGCACCATGCGCTTTTACCCAGCGCGCTTCTTCCCGCGCCAGACGCGGTGAGCCGGAGGTGAGTTGTACGACGGCCTTCCCGGCCAATGCCGAAGCGACGTCACCTCGCTTCAGCAAAGCCTCGCTGGCGGCATAGTCGACAACATTGATGATCACGAGTTCGGCCGCCTCAATTCCAGCCTCCACCGGGGGGCGACCTTCGCGCCAAGGGCCGCTAATGGCTCGCACTTTGCCGCGGTCCGATTCCAGACCCATGTTGGACAGCCGCGGTCGAGCAGCGTTCGAGCAATGGACGAGCCCATTCGGCCCGCGCCGACGACGCAGACATTTGATATCATAATAACTTCTCCGATAGACTGATGGCCCTCTCGACGAGGGTCCGCTTTATGTTTGGCGCGCTCGATCCGAAGATATAAATTCTTGCTGCGTTGAGAAGTACGCACCTTGAGGTAAGCTATCGCCATCATGACAGGAGCTGCCAAATGAGGCGCAAGGAACCAGACAGCTGCGGTTTTGCTGCTGCGCTGCAGGCCATCGGCGGAAAGTGGAAAACCTCGCTGCTGTGGGAACTGCACCTGCGGCCGTACCGCTTCGCCGAACTGCGACGGTTGCTGCCTGGCGTCAGCGAGAAAGTGCTCACGCAACAATTGCGGCAGATGGAAGCCGACGGGCTGATCAGCCGGCGCGTCTATGAGGAGGTGCCGCCTCGCGTGGAATACTCGATCACACCGCTCGGCTTCAGCCTGAACGATGCGGTGACAGTCATGTCGGCGTGGGGCAAGCGCCACGAGACATGGAAATCGCAGCGCAAAGCGGCCTGACCCGGGCAGACCTATAGAGGTTCTGGCCGACCGCCGCACAAGTCCTAGTCGATGCGCGGTCGCTGCTTGCCACGACGGGCCAGAAGATTGGCGACGACGAGCAGCACAATCGACAACACCATCATCAGCGTCGCGGCGGCGGTGATTGCCGGGCTCAACTTCTCGCGCAGCCCGATGAACATTTCGAGCGGCATAGTGCGCTGATTGGCGCTGGCCAGGAACTGCACCACGACGACCTCGTCGAACGAGGTGACGAAGGCGAAAGCGGCCCCTGACAGCACGCCGGGCAGGATCAGCGGCAGCATGACCCTGAAAAACGATGTGATGGGCCTTGCTCCGGAGATGGCGGCGGCGCGCATCAGATTGCGGTCGAAGCCGGTGAGGCTCGCTCCCACCGTGACGACGACGAACGGACTGGCGAGCGCGGTATGCGCCAGGATGATGCCGGCATAGGTGCTGGCAAGTCCGACACGTGCGTAGAACAGATACGAGCCGACGGCGGTGATCACCACCGGCACGATCAGCGGCGACAACAAAAGCGGCATGACAATGCGGCGACCGGGGAACTTTTCGTCGGAAAGCGCGATTGCCGTCAACGTGCCCAGCGTCGTTGCGATCAGCGTCGTCCCGAAGGCAACGATCAGGCTGTTGCCGATCGCAGATTGCCAGCGCTGGGTTCCAAGCACGACCTCGTACCAGCGTGTCGAAATTCCCTCCAGCGGGAAGATGAAGAAGGCGCCGCTGTTGAACGACAGGGGAACGGGAACGAGGATAGGCACGAGGAGGAACAGGATCACCATGCCGCACCACAGCCAGAGCAGGGTGATGCGGATTCTTTCGCCTGTCGTCGGATAGGAAGACAGCAACATGGCTACACCAGCTTGAGGCGGTCGAGGCCGAGGATGCGGGCGAAGATGCCGAACAGCGCCAGGGTGAAGACGAGCAGGATGAAGCTGAGCGCCGCCGCCATCTCCCAGTTCAGTTCGACATTAACGTAGCTGGCGATGAAATTGCTGATCAGCTGGTCGCTAGCGCCGCCAATCAGCGCCGGCGTGATGTAATAGCCGAGGCAGAGGATGAAGGTGAGCAGGCAGCCGGCCATCACGCCCGGAAAGACCTGTGGAAGATAGACGCGGCGAAACGCGGTATAAGGTTTTGCGCCGAGCGAATAGGCAGCCTTCATCTGCGAAGGCTGGATGGCGCGCATGACGCTGTAGATCGGCAGCAGCGTGAACGGCAGCTGGATGTGGGTCATGGCGATGATCAGTCCGATGCGGCTGTACATCAGGTCGAGCCGGTCGTCGGCGACGCCGAGCCACAGCAGCAGGTCGTTGACCAGGCCGAATTTCTGCAGGAGCACCGTCCAGGCCGCGGTTCGCACCAGGATCGACGTCCAGAACGGCAACAGCACCGCGACGATGAGGATGGCGGCGAGGCCCTTGGGCACGGAGGCGATGAGGTAGGCGAGGGGGAAGCCCAGTATCAGCGTGGCCAGCGTCACCGCTGCGGCGACGAAAAATGTGCGCATGAACACCTGCACGAAGATCGCCTGTTCGGGTGACACCCTTTCGATGCCGCCATCGCCGTTCCAGCGCAGATCAAGCGCGCTCAGCAGGTAGAACGACGTCACGCTATGGGTGCCGCTCTCGATGACCGGCCATGTGCCCGGCGCCGACCAGAACGGCACGGCTTTCATCACCTCCAGCGGCGGCCTGTCGGCGGCTTCCAGTTGGCGCACCGTCTTGAGCACCTGGCTGCGTGCACCCGGCAGGCGGGCGTTGAGGCTCTTGGCGAGTTCATAGGCGGTGCCCTTGGCCTGATTGCTCCGGAGGTCGGCGGCAAGAGCCAGGAAGGCAGCGTCGTCGGGCAGTCCGGTGCCGTTCCAGCCGCGCAATGCCTGGCTGGTCTGCGGCAAGGCGTCGGCAATCGTCGGATCATAGACGGCGCGCGACAGAAGCAGGACAATCGGGATGCCGAAGCTCAACGCCAGCAGCACGAGCAAAGGCGCCGCCAGCGCCAGCGATCGCAGCCGGTCGCCGAGATCGGCGCGCCGAAGCGCCGCCGCGACCGACTTTGCTGTGCCGGAATCGGCGGCCGACCAGTCGCGGCTTGCCCGCGGCCGGTCCAGTTTCGTGGGCTCAAGCGCCGACATTTTCCCTACTGCGCGAGCCAGGCGTTGAAGCGCTTGACCAGATCCTCGCCATAGTCACCCCAGAATTCGGTGTCGGCGACCAGATAAGCGGTCATGTGGTCAGGTGCGTTCGGCAATTTCGGCAGGGCGTCCGGCGCGACGAAGGAGGCCGCATCGATGCGCACCGGCCCGTAGGTGATGTAGCTGGCGAGCTTGGCGCTGATTTCCGGCTGGCTGATATAGGCAAGATATTTGTAGGCCAGCTCCGGGTTCTTGGCGCCCTTCGGAATGGCGATCATGTCGTATTCGAGGATCTGGTTGTTCCAGACGATCTTGAACGGTGCCCCGTCCTTGTCGATGGCGTTCTGGATACGGCCGTTCCAGGCGGTTGTCATCACCACTTCCTTGGATGCGAGGAGCTGTGGCGGCTGCGCGCCGGCATCCCACCAGACGATGTCCTGCTTGATGGTGTCGAGCTTCTTGAACGCACGGTCGACGCCTTCGGGGGTTGCCAGCACCTCGTAAACCTCGGCCGGCGCGACACCGTCGGCCATCAGCGCCCATTCGAGGTTCTGTGCCGGAAACTTGCGCATCGCGCGCTTGCCCGGAAACTTTGTCGTGTCGAAGATGTCGAGGACCGAGGTTGGCGCCTCCTTCAGCACGTTGGGGTCATAGGCAAGCACATCGCCATAGGCGTCGAGACCGACGCCGCAGTCGAGTGCGGAACCTTCGATGAACTTTTCACGGGGGGCGATCTTGGAATAGTCGAGCCGCTCGAGAATGCCGGCGTCGCAACCCTGCAGCACGGTCGCGGTCTCGACCGTCACCAGATCGATCGGCACGTTGCCGGTGTCGACCATCGCTTTGACCTTGCCGAGATCGCCAAGATATTCCTGCTCGACGATCTTGATCCCAGTCTCCTTGCTGAACGGCTCGAACCATGCCTTGCGCTGGGCATCCTGCCAGGCGCCGCCGCTGGCCATGATCGAAAGTTCGTCGGCGAAGGCGGCATGTCCCATGGTGATGAATGCTGTGGCTGCCGCGAAGGCGAACAGCCGGGCCTTTGTGATTTTCATTGTTCTTATTCCCCTGTTTTCGAGATGGAACCGCCCGTCCCGGCATCGGCCGGAAAGGCACGGCAGTCGTTGGGCGCGCAGGAAACCGTGACCGGTTCCCCGTTGCCCATGGTCGCTTCGGGGCCAACCTTGACGGTCAGCACCTGTCCGTTTTCCAGCCTGGCCAGAAGACGCTGGTGGTCGCCGAGATAGATGTGGCCATCGACGGTGGCGGTTAGCGCATTTGCTCCGTTCGAAGCGGGCGCAAGCTTCAGCCGCTCCGGGCGGATGGCGACATGGCAGGGCGCACCCTCCGTGACTCCGATGGCCAGCGCGGCGACCGAACCGCCGCCGTCCAGCGCGACGCGGCACTCCTTGCCGGAGACGCGCTCGACCTTGCCTTCCAGCGTGTTGTTCTCGCCGATGAAGCTCGCGACAAAGGAGCTCTGCGGCGTGTTGTAGAGATCATCCGGCGAGCCGAGCTGGGCAATTCCGCCATTGTTGAAGACGGCAACGCGGTCCGACATGGTCAGCGCCTCGCTTTGGTCGTGCGTCACGTAGACGATGGTGACGCCGAGCATCGTGTGCAGCTGCTTGATCTCGAGCTGCATATGCTCGCGCAGCTTCTTGTCGAGCGCGCCGAGTGGCTCGTCCATCAGCACCAGGCTTGGCTCGAACACCAGCGCGCGGGCAAGCGCGACACGCTGCTGCTGGCCGCCGGAAAGCTGTGCCGGCCGCCGGTCGCCGAACTGCCGCAGCCGCACCATGTCGAGCGCGCGGCCGACGCGGGATGCAACGTCCGCCTTGGTGATCTTGCGGACCGAGAGCGGGAAGGCGACGTTCTCCTCGACGCTCATGTGCGGAAACAGCGCGTAGTTCTGGAACACCATGCCGATGTTGCGTTCGTAGGGCGGCAGCCTGTCGACCGACCGGCCTTCAAGCGTAATGACGCCGCCGGTCGGCCGTTCGAAGCCGGCGAGCATGTTGAGCGTCGTCGTCTTGCCCGAACCGGAGGGGCCGAGAAGGGTAAGGAACTCGCCGCGCGCCACGCTGAGGTTCAGCCGTGTCACCGCGAAAGTCCGGCCGTCATAGGATTTCTCGACATCGACGAATTCGACAAATCCCTGCCGGCCGGCGTCCGGTGCCGCAGCGGCGCTGTCGGCTGGCAAGACTGTTGCTTCGGCGATCACGGACGGAAATCCGTTGAGCGGCGGCAATGGTCGCTTGTCGAAACGAGGTGGTGCTTGCCGTCCATGGGTTGGTCTCGCATGACGCTGGCCGCGCAAGGGCGGCAAACAAACTTGTATGCTCACACAATCAATCGCTAAAGAACCATAGATGCAGACAAGTTCGCCCGTCAAGCGGCTTTCTTCGGGATTGTGTGAGATTTTTCAGGCGAATTTTGAAAACGTGTACCGGACAAGTGCTATTGTCCGGAGCATTGTCTTATGCTAGATGCGCCAGTAGCCAGAGTGTCAACACACCGAAACCGCCAAGCCGCATGCTTCAGGACCTACAACTCGCCTCGGATGAAGGCCCGGTCTACCGGCGCCTTGCGGACGCTATTGCCGAACGGATTACAGCCGGGACGCTTGCCGTTGGAGACCGGCTGCCGCCGCAGCGCGAGATTGCCCGCGCACTTGGCATCAACGTCACCACGGTGACGCGCGCGCTGTCGACGCTGCAGCAGCGGGGGCTGCTCGAGGCGCGGCCCGGGCGCGGCACCACGGTCGCCGCCCGCAACGGCGGCGAAGGACCAGGTTTCGTGTCGGCGCCGAGCGAAGACACCGGTGTCATCGATCTTTCCGTCAACAGACCAGCGACCTCGGCCTATCTCGACGCGCTGGCGCTGCTGTTGCCGCGCCTGTCCAAGGACCGGAACTACGTCACGCTTCAGGACTATCATCCGCCTGAGGGGCCGCTGTGGGCGAGAGAGGCAATCGCCGAGTGGATGCGGCCGGCGGCAGGCGACGGCGATCCCGGCCGGGTGGTGCTGGCGGCGGGCGCGCAGCATGGGCTGGACTGTGTGCTTGGCGCGGTGACCAGGCAGGGCGACGTCGTGCTCGCCGACGAAGTGACCTATCAGGGCATCAATGCATTGTGCCGGGTGCATGGGTTAGAGCTCAGAGGCGTCGCCATGGATCGTGACGGCATGCGGGCCGACGCGTTCGAGGCGGCCTGCGCGCAGCTCCGCCCGCGCGCGGTCTTCCTGGTGCCGACCCTGCACAACCCGACCACCATCACGCTACCCGAGGAACGCCGGCACGAGTTGGTGGCTGTGGCCCGTCGCCATAACGTCCTCATCATCGAGGATGACGTCTACCGCCCGCTGGCGGACAATCCGCCGCCGTCGCTTGCCAGCCTCGAGCCCGAATTGACGGTTCACATCGGTGCCTTGTCGAAGTGCGTTGCCCCAGGACTGCGCCTCGGTTTTGTGATCGCGCCACGCGCCATAGCCGGCCAGGTCGCCGCGGCTTTGCGCATCAACTGCTGGAGCATCAGCCCTATGACCGCGCTGATCGGCGCGCGACTGATAGAAGAGGGCGCGGCGGCGCGTATCATCGAAGCCCAGAAGCAGGAGCTTCGCCAGCGCCAGGCCATCGTTACCGAAATCCTCGGCCGGTACGATGTCCAGAGCCACGCCGCCTCGACCCATGCCTGGCTGCGCCTCCCGGAGCCGTGGCGGGGCGCGGGTTTCGCTCGCACCTGCCTGGAACGTGGCGTTGCCGTTCTTCCCGGCGATGCCTTCGCGGTTGGGCGCGAGCCGGTGCAGCACGGGGTACGCATCAATGTCGGCGCCGCGCGCTCGCTCGACGATTTGCGCACGGCCCTGAACACCATGGCCGAACTGCTCGCGGCCGGGCATCTGCAACTCCCTGGCTTTGTCTAGGGGCTCGGTCGTGGCAGCACCGGAAACCGTGGAAGTCGCCATAGTCGGCGCCGGCATTGTCGGTTTGGCAACGGCACTCCGGCTTGCGGCCGAGGGGCGCGAGGTGATGCTCATCGACCCCAACGAGCCTGGCTCCGGCGCCTCGTTCGGCAACGCCGGAACGCTCGCCGAATATGCCTGCATGCCGGTCGGCAACCCGGCCGTGCTGCGCCAATTGCCAAAACTGCTCCTCGATCCGGACAGCCCTTTCGCCTTGCGCTGGCCGGCGTTTTTCCAGCTTGCGCCCTGGCTGGTCCGCTTTGTGCGGCAGTCGCTTCCGGCGGCCACCCGTGCCAATGCGCTGGCGCTCGCCGGCCTTTTGGCGGAGGCTCTGCCGGCCTGGGAGGAGATGGTGAAGGAGGCTGATGTGGCCGACCTGCTGCGCCGCAACGGCTGTCTCTACCTGTATCGTCGCGAGAGCGATTTCGCCAAGGCCGCTGGGGGCAGGGCGCTGCGCGCGGGGTTTGGCGTCCATCAAAAGGTTCTGACGCCGGAAGAGGTGGCCGCGCTGGAGCCCGGCCTGCCAGCGACCGGGGCCAGCGGCCTGTACTTCCCGGATTCGATGAATGTCACCGATCCGAAGACACTGATGCGGCGACTGCTCGATGCCGCGACCGCCCGCGGCGTGTCGGTGGCGCAGGCTGCTGTAACCAGGCTGCCGGTCGAGGCGGACGGTGTCAGGCTCAGTGGCTCCGGCTTTCGCGTCAAGGCACACACGGTGGTGATCGCCGCGGGCGCGCAATCGCGGGCGTTGGCCATGCAGGCCGGCGACAGGATCCCGCTCGAGACCGAACGCGGTTATCATCTCGAATTCCCGACCAAAGCGCCTCTGCTCAATCGTCCGGTCTGTCCTGTCGATCTCGGCTTCTACATGACGCCGATGACTGGCCGGCTGCGTGTAGCCGGAACTGTCGAACTCGGCGGGCTTGCAGCGCCGGCAAATCCGCGCCGGCTGGCGCTGCTCGATCGCGGTGTCAGGCAGTTCTTTCCTCAACTCGGCCGGCCTTCATCCGAATGGCTCGGATTCCGGCCGTCGCTGCCCGATTCCCGGCCGGTCATCGGTCCGTCGCGTGGCAGCCCCAAGGTGATCTATGCCTTCGGTCATGGTCATCTCGGCCTCACTTTGGCTCCGATCACGGCCCGCTTGGTCGCCGACCTGATTGCCGGACGCGGCGATCGCGACCGCCTCGCGCCATTTGCGGCGGACCGCTTCGGTGCATGAAGGTACGTCGGCTCGGCCGCGGTAGCGCAGCGCGTGAGCATTGGATAGGCGTTCGGCATTCTCTTCTGTCCCCCAACTGACGCCAGCCTGCGCGCCAATTGCGGATGCCGGTTCCACCCCGAGCACCATTCAAGCAAAACCCGCCCCGGTCTCCGGAGCGGGTCTTTTGCCTGAGGCGGAACTCAACACATGTCCGCAGCAGCAAGGTCGTCTCGAGATGCTGAAGATCCGGTTAACCGGCCATATTTGATTCAAATCCAGCTGTGGATATTTGCCTTCGGGTAAATCGAGATGGCCATCCTTGTCCAACGGCGGGCAAAAGGAGAATCCATGACTAGAGCGGGATGAGATTTGTAAGAGTCGTGGGATTCCCAAATCATCGCAGTTCTGATTCAACATTC
>NZ_JBSPTO010000048.1:0-19770 GCF_053850215.1 Mesorhizobium sp. f-mel | reverse complement strand
GCAACACCGCGGTGGGAGCCTTCTCCCCACGAGCCCGACCGGGCTTCCCAATCGCCCATCCTGTAACGTGGAGCCAAGTTGAGCGGGGTATTCGGCCCGACGGTTTCACCATCGACCATCCGTTCCGAGCGGCTGCCCGAAGGGCGGCGTAGCCGCTCGCATTCGAAGCTTTTAATGCTGCTTACCGGCGCCGAAGGGAATGAAGCGGCCGGCGACGCAATGGGTCAAACCGGGGATCAAAGCCCGCGTGAAGCATCTCAGGGGCGAGGAAGACCTTCGGCACGCCTCGCTGCAGGATTTTTGGGATGAAGAGTGGAACGCCGTTTGTGTCTCGAAGACGCGACAACGCAAAGTTCACCGACCCGGCCAAGCGCCGACTATTTGACAAGCGCGCAAATGGCGTATGCTGTCAGCGTCCAAGCTGTTGGGGGCGTAGCGGCTACATGCGCTTGTGCTACCCAACCTGGAGCTGGGGAAGTAACCGGCAAGCTCCTAGAAATCAGAGCATTTGAATTTGACGCGCTGGCACCGCCACCTATGACGACTTTTGGCTTGGGACACCAAGCCTGTGCGGATTTGTCTGGGCTAGTATCATTCGCACTTGCATACTGGGTGATTTCCCAACCGCTGACGCCGTCCTTCCCCGCTGGACCCGCAGCTCCCATTGCACCTTTAGGTCCCTGCTTGCCGGGCAGACCTTGTGGACCGACAGGCCCTTGGGCCCCTGGGGGGCCCGCCGTTGCGCAACCTGCAATCAAGGCGACACATGCTAGAGCAGTAATAACTCTCATGACCACCTCCCCGGTTTCCCGGTGAGTCCCAAAGCCTAGCAGCACGGCGCCCGCCATCGGGAGCGGCCAATGAGGCGGAGGAAGGACCCGCGCTCCTTCCAGCGCGGCCGACCCGCTGCTCCCGATCTGCAGTGGGCTGGGCGGGGCAGGGGTTGACCCACTGGTTCCCCGATAACAGTTAGTGGCTGCTAATGTTCCAGGCTCGGCGTAGGCCGACTTGGCCATGACCGGAAATGAGGCCGGTCAGAGAGATCGACCGAACCGCCGCTGTGATCCCGCCTCTACCAAACATGTGAGCATCCCCCAATTTACCCCTCATGAGTCTCCCCTGGTTCTCCCCCGGTCTACGTGAAAGTGAACCGTTCGGGCATTCGCCATGGGGGCAGCCACGTCGAGGGAGCCGCCGAGGAACTCATGCTGTGGGACACAAAGGGGCCGAAGTGGACGAAAGCGGTCCAATCATGCGTTGACGCGTTCGAGGGCAGAGTGTCCCCCAAGAGATCCGTGAAGCCTTAGAGGCGGCGGCCAAGGAGGCGAGCGTGTATCTCTCGCCTGAGTAGGAGGTATCATGGCAAGTCTTTGGTTCGTCCCTCCGGTGTTCGTGAAGACTGAAACGGACGGTGTCAGGCATGGCTGCAACAATACGAGGGCAGCCCTTGAGCAGCTCAAGAGGTGGACCCGGAGAGGACCTCGCTGGTACAAGGCGTGGACCCTCTGCCTGTCAGCACTGGAGGGCGATCCGATTGACCCTCATGTGATACGAAAGGCTTTCGTGGCTGCCGCTAAGGAGGCGGAGATGTATCTCTCGCCCGAGTAGGAGGTGCTATCCATTGGTTTCACCCTCCGGTCCAAACCGACAAACCTGGGCTCACCTACAGTCTGCACCGAGGGTGCGACTGCGGAACTCATGAAGTGGACCAAGCGGGGACCTAAGTGGAAGGAGGCCGTCGAGGTCTGCATGGCTCTCATTGAAGGCGAGCGCACGCCCGACGACGTTAGGAAGGCCTTCGAGGCTGCTGCCGAGGAGGAGGGGTTGCTACGCTCCTCTAACCAGCGCTCGATCCCTCCAACCGCCGGTTGGTAGACGCGACGCAGTCGGCGTGCGTAAATTCCTACGATCCGGGCACACCCGCCCCCGCCCACCCTGTGCCTGGTGAACGACTGATCGCCCGCCGTGCCGAAAGGTGCGGCGGGCTTTTTTTGACGTCCGTACGGAACACCAGCTCCGGGAGGGGGTTCGGCTCCTGCAGCATCTTCTCCTGTGAACCAATGCTGCGAGATCGGTGTCCCTCCCGATCAGCCCGCGTCCTTCCCCTCCGTAGGGCGCAGGCAACTTCTGATGGACTCTCTCCCTGATCGGAGTAGTCACGTCATGCCGTCCACCTCGATACACAAAACGGAATACGATCCGGAGCGCAAAGTCCTCTCGGTGTGGTTCGTGGCCAGCGGTAAATGCTACCAGTTTGAGGACGTGCCGCCGGAGACCTTCGCCAAGTTCCGAGCCGCCTTCGCCAAGGGCCGCTTCTTCAACGAACAGATCCGCAATCACTTCCGCTACCGTCTGGTTGGACCCGCGGTCGACTGAGCACCATCAGCGGACGATCTCTCTTCTGGCAGGGATGCGGCTCATTCGTCGCGGCCGTCCGGCCAGCCTTTGCGAGGGTAAGGTCGGACATCGGAACGAAAGGCGGATTCGCGGATTCTACTGCTAGACAATCGGAATCGTCGCCCATGAGGCTCGCGACCCTCCACCTTGAAACTGCGAGATACGGCGATGTATATCGCGCCGAAAGGCTCGCGCGGCTGAGGCAGCAAATGATCCGGCACATCAAGCGCACTGACGCCTCGGCTCAAAAAGTCGAGCAAGCGCTGGCTAGTTTGGCCGAAGCAAACGCACCCATGCACCGGCTCGCGCGGCATCAGTAGGGCCGCGATCATGCGCGCCTCCGCACCGGCACGATGTGCGGCGGGTTGTTCGGTTGCTGCATGTGGCGTTCTCTCCACATCCGTTCGCGATGCCTGTCCTTACCCCCGTGGGGGCGCGGGCTTCATTCGACCATGGTGGCTAAGACCAGAACGGCCCAGGACGAACACGGCCATTAGCGCAACAAAAAGCAAAGCGGCGATCCACGGCGCCCTTCCGGTGCCCCATCACACGACGTCCCTGCTGCCAAAGACATCCAACACAGTTATGATTAAGTAGAACTAATTAGAGCATCGCTCGAAAAAGAGGTCACCGGTTTTTCGAACAAAGCGATCGCAAACTAGAAGTTACAGCGGTGCGCGCGCCGCTGTAGGCGCCGGATCAGATCACGAAAAAATCGTCGGCCAGCAGCGTCGGCCTGTTCGTCAGCGTCGCGAGCTGTGTCACGCCGCCTGCGACGTTTCCGTTGGAATCGTAAAACAACGCACCCGTAACCTTGTCATAGACGATGTGGTCGTCGGCGTCGTGCGCGCTAGTCCCAGCGAAGAAGTACCTTGGCTCGAGGGCTCCGGTGGCTCCAAGCCCCTGCATTACCGAATTCTGGAGCCTGAATGTATCGGCCGTATGGTTGAAATCCGTGATGATGTCGCGGTTGGCCACTGAGAGCGGCGCGCTGAAAACGAAGGAATCGTTGCCGGCGCCACCAGTAAGCCGGTCAATGCCAAGGCCGCCCGTTAGTGCATCGTTGCCACCGTGCCCAAGCACGGTATCATTGCCTCGGCCGCCGTCCAGTTTGTTGTCGCTGTCGTTGCCGTCGAGCACGTTGTCGAGGGAATTTCCCGTGGCTCCGACGTTGGCGTTTCCGGTCAGACGCAGATTTTCTACCAGCCTGCGATCGACCGCCAGTGAGTACGTGACCAAGCTGAAAATCTGGTCGAGGCCCGCTTCGTCGATGACGTTGTCCAGTACATTGTCCACATAATAGGTGTCGTTGCCGGCACCGCCATTCATCAGGTCGGCCCCGGTCCCGCCATCGAGAAGGTCGGTGCCATCATAGCCCGCCAACCGGTCGCTACCCGCCCCGCCCCTTATGGTGTCGTTGCCGGCAAGGCCGTATAGCGTGTTGTTCCCATTGTTCCCGGTCAGCTCATTGTCGGAAGAATTGCCGCGACCATTGATAGCGCCAAGACCGATGAGGGTCAGATTTTCGACATAGGATGGCAGTGAATAGGTGCTCGAGCTGAACACCCAATCGTTGCCCGCCGCATCGGCCTCGACCACACGGTCGAGCGCATTGTCGACATAGTAGGTATCGTCGCCCGCGCCGCCCTCCATCTTGTCGATTCCTACCCCGCCGTCGAGCAGGTTGCTGCCAGCGTTGCCGACCAGCGTGTTGTCGAGTTCGTTACCCATCGCGTCGATGTCGGCAACGCCGGTGAGCGTGAGCTGCTCTATTTGCTGGCCGGACAGCGAATACGTCATCGAGGTGATGACCAGATCGATGCCGGCGCCGTCAGCCTCAATGACTACGTCGAATGCGTTGTCGACGCGGTAGGTGTCGTTGCCGAAACCGCCGGACAATTTGTCAGCACCGGCTCCGCCGTCCAGAACGTCGTCAAAGCTGCCGCCGTTCAGGATATCCGCCGCATCCGTCCCGGTCAGGTGCTGCTCCATCACGTCCGGCGCGGCATAGGCGCGCACGTAGTCGATGACCATCTTGTAGGTGCCGGACGCCCGCTCGACTTCAAGGGGATTCATGGCAAGCGAGGCCAACATATAGAGCGGCGTGCGGAAGGACTCGCTCATTGGAAAGCGGCTCAGCTCCTTGCCGTCATAGTACACGGTGATCCAGTCCGTCGTGATCCTCGCGCCGTAGGTGTGAAACGTCCCGTCGAACATCGTACTGGCGAGGCCCGTATAGTTGCCTTTCGAAGCGTGGCTTTCCTTATTGCTCAAGTGCACCGCCTGGTGATGACCATCGGGATCGCCCCCATACGCTTCAACGATGTCGACCTCGACGCGTGGCACAGTCTGATCGGGCGAAAGCATCCAGAAAGCCGGCCAGGCTCCCGCCCCGCCGTGAAAGGCTGCGCGCATCTCGAAGTACCCGTACTCTTGCGCGAAACCCTGGCCGGCGCTGTTAACCGTTTGCATCGTTCCCGACTGCCAGACGCCGTCCACCTGCTTCATGGTAATGGTCAGCTGCCCGTCAGAGACGGAGAACGGGTTCGTTGCCCCTACCGGCGACATGAACGTGGCGGCCCCATAGGGGGCATGCACAGGCGCGAACCACTTGCCAGTGCCGTTGTTCGGCACGACATCAAGCGTGTTGAACTCGTCAGAAAAGGAGAGCTTGAACCCCGAGAGGTTCAGCTCCGATCCTTTGTACTGTCCGGTCCAATCGCCAGGAAGAGCAATCGCAGCCATTGATGGGCTCCTCGTTCTCGCAACATCTTCGCGGTAGACCCCACCAAGATCTAATCGTCCATTTGTTAACGGAACGTAACGGACACCGATTCCGCCGCAAATGGGGTCAGTGCGGTTATCCCCAACGCTTCACGAGAAATTTGGGAGAAGTCGCAAGTCAGTTGACGTAGCGGCACACGATACTGCGAATCCTCCGATACCGTGACGCCGGGCTCGAACGTCGCCGCAACCAGCCGCTCCTTCTCCGCCCGCCACCAGCGCCGCCGGCGCTGCACCGAGGTGATCACTTCCACGCGCGCAATCGTCATACGACTCCTCCCAGGATTATTCCCCGGACTTGCAATGTTCGTCCTAAGGCGACAAGGCGGCCTTCACCGTAGGCTTGTAGGCCGGCGGAGGCGGCCTTCAGTCGGGGTTTCAAGAGGCTCACGGACGTCTCGCCAGCGGGGTGGCGCGACGGTCGGCGCAGATAGGATGGCCGAACGTCCGTTTTCTCAATCCGATTCGGACCTGCAATCTCGCCTCCGGAATGACCATTAGGGGTCAGGTCACGACACTACTGACACGGACTGAATGTCCGCTCTTGAAGATCGGCAGCTGGAAGCTGCCAGTCCGCTGTCGGCCCCCGAACGCGACGTCTGAGTAGTGGTTCGGCGATGACCGCTCTTGGGCGGCGAAACGGTCATTCAGCTGCGGTCGCGAAGAAGTTTTTTTCAGATGCATTCGCCTAGTGAGAATTCACCCAACCATCAGGCTGCTGCCGCACCGTCACAAGGGTCGCGGTCTGAGCCGGACCGGACATTGGCGATGGCCAAGACGGAGGTCGGCAATAAGTGTGGTGAGCGGTCATTCGCAGAGAGCCCGCGTAACTCGCTAGCCTCAATCCCGAATTTTGATATGCTGTCCGGCATGCGCGACTATGCGCGCACGGATTAGGACGCCCAGAACTCTGACCGAGGCGCTGCGATGCCGTACCAAACGCCCGCCAACGAGACGGAGTGGCTTGGTGCCGTCCGAGCACTTAATCTTCTCGATACCCCGCCGGAGATCGCCTATGACGACATTGGCGAACTGGCTGGGCAGATTTGCCGCAGATTTGCCGGTGCCCCGTAGCCTATGTCAGCTTGATGGACGACGACCGCCTCTGGCTAAAGGCCAAGTATGGCCTTCCTCCGAACTTTAACCAGTGTCCGCGCGAAATCGCATTCTGCGCTACGACTGTTTGCGGCACCGAGATGGTCGTAGCGCCCGATCTGCTCATGGACTCCCGATTCAATCAAATCCCGTTTGTTACGGGCGAACCGCACTTCAAGTTCTATTGTGGCATTCCGCTTGTGACCGAAGCAGGTTATGCATTGGGGACACTCTGTGTGATGGATTTCGTGCCGCGTCAGCTGGCCTTTGAACAAACTGAGTCGCTGCGCCGCCTTTCGCGCCAGGTGCTGACACAATTGGAGCTGCGCCGCAAACTCATCGAGCGACCAAGCATTGAAAGAGCTGGATCACGCGCATGTGGACTTGATCGCCGAGAAGGCGCGCACCGAAGAGCTGCTCATCAATATCCTTCCTGTGTCGATTGCCGACGAGCTCAAGAAGAGCGGCAAGGTGCAGCCGAAATATGAGCCATCGGCGACGATCCTATTTGCGGATTTCAAGGGCTTTACCCTTCTGGCCGAACGCATGGAGCCCGCCGCGCTCATCGGGCTCCTTGACCAATATTTCACAGCTTTTGACGAGATCGTAACGCGCCATGGGCTGGAAAAGCTCAAGACGATCGGCGATGCCTACATGGCCGTTGCCGGAGTGCCTACGGCCAATCGCCGGCACCCAATTGAGACCTGCCTCGCGGCACTGGAAATCCACGCCGTCACGGCCCGCATGAAGGCGCAGCGCGAGAAGATGCGGTTGCCGGCACTGGAGTTGCGTGTCGGAATCCATACTGGCCCGGTCATATCGGGCGTCGTCGGCCGGCGGAAGTTCACCTTCGATATCTGGGGCGATGCGGTGAACACGGCCGCACTCATGGAGGAGAACGGCGCGCCCGGACGGATCAATGTTTCGGAAACCATTGCCGGGCATGTCAAGACTTTATTCGAACTGGAACGCCGAGGCGCCATCGAGACCAAGCACGGGCGCAGGCTCGAAATGTTCTTCCTTAACCGGCTGAAGCTGGAGTACTCGCGCGATGCGGATGGCCGCATGCCAAGTGAAAAATTCGTCGCCGAATGCAGCCGACTGCTCAGTGGCTTTCCCGGCTAGCAAGTGAACAAGCGAAAATGGCTGGGGCGGAATGACTGGTGCAGTGATCACGTGTCTTCCTGTTATTGTGGAGACGAGGAGATGGCCCTGTGAGCGAGAACCGCAAGCTAGCCGCGATCCTGGCCGCCGACGTGGTCGGGTACAGCCGGCTGGCCGGCGCAGACGAAGATCGTACTTTGGCCAGGTTGCGGGCACTGCGCAGCGACCTGATTGACCCGACCATCGCTGTCCACAACGGACGCGTGATCAAGCGCACCGGGGATGGCGCACTGGTCGAGTTCCGCAGTGTCGTAGACGCCGTGCGCTGCGCCCTCGAAGTGCAGAATGGCATGGTCGAGCGCAATGCCGGCGTGCCGCAGGACCGCCGCATCGAGTTCCGGATCGGTATTCATTTGGGCGACGTGGTCGAGGAAAGCGACGGCGATCTGATGGGCGACGGCGTCAACATCGCCTCGCGTCTGGAGGGCGTCGCGGCGCCCGGCGCCATCTGCCTGTCCGAGGACGCCTATCGCCAGGTTAAGACGAGGCTCGACCTTTCGGTCAGCGATCTCGGCCCCACGCAGCTCAAGAACATCGCCGAGCCGGTCCGGGTGTATTCGCTGCGTGTCGGCACCGCCGAGGCAAAGGCAACCGCGACCTCCGAATCCGTGACAAGCCGGCCAGCGACGGCACCGCCGCCGAAACTGTCAGTCGCCGTGCTGCCCTTCGCCAACATGAGCGGTGATACCGAACAGGAATATTTCGCCGACGGAATCTCCGAAGACATCATCACGGCTCTATCAAAACTGTCGCAGTTGTTCGTGATCGCTCGCAATTCGACCTTCACTTTCAAGGGCAGGAACGTGAACGTTCCGGAGGTCGGCCGGAACCTCGGCGTGCGCTACGTGCTCGAGGGCAGCGTCCGCAAATCCGGCAACAGGGTACGGATCACCGCGCAGCTTGTCGACGCGACCACGGGCGGACACCTGTGGGCGGAGCGTTTCGATCGCGACCTGACCGACATCTTTGCCGTGCAGGACGACGTGACGCAGCAAATTGTCGGCGCGCTCGCGCTCAACCTGATGGAGGGCGACCAGCAGCGGCTCGCGACCGAGCACACCGACAACCTGGAAGCGTACGACTATTTCCTGCGTGGCCGAGAGCAGCTGTGGCGGTTCACGAGAGAGCAAAACATCCAGGGTCGGGAACTGTTGCAACGCGCCATCGAACTGGACCCGAAATTCGCTCCCGCCTACGCGTTCATCGCCTTCGCAAACATGCTGGACTACGGAAACCAGTGGAGCCCGTCGTCATCGACATCAATGCAACAAGCAGAAGTGTTCGCGACACGGGCAGTGGCGCTCGACAAACGATATCCTTACGCGCATTGGGCGCTGAATTGTATTCGCGACGGCACGACGTCGCCATCGGCGAGGCCAAACGCTTGATCGCCCTCGCTCCAAATCTTCCCGAAGGACACGAAAATCTCGGAATTGCACTGCATTATTCCGGCAGGTCTGCGGAGGCACTCGGGTGTGTCGACAGGGCAATGGCCTTGAACCCGTATTATCCGGACGTATACCTCCACTTCCAGGCACAAGCGATGTTCCAGTTGCGCAGGTACGAAGAGGCAATCGGCATCCTGAAGCGGCGACTTGTCCGTAACCCTGACACCGACGTCTCACGCGTGCTCCTGGCGGCGAGCTACGGCCATCTGGGCCGCTTCGAAGAAGCCCGCCATGAGTGGCAGGAAGCGTTCCGCGTCAACCCTGATTATTCTCTGGAACACCGCCGCAAAGTGTTGCCTTACAAGAACCCAGACGATTTCGAATTAGTGGTGGACGGGCTTCGCAATGCCGGCCTGGTGTAACTACGGACCAGGGGAATGCCCGGTTTTTCAACCGTCTGCAGCCACTCGCTCAAAGGAGGAGCAATGACTGGTGTTGGCGCTGGTTGCTCGTTCCGGTCAACGAGACGTTCGGCAGGAAACCCACCCTTGTCTTCCTCTCGCCCTTCCAAACTCTAGGCAAGCGATGAGGCCAAAGCAGTCATTTCAGAAGCCCAACTCCTTCTACTGTGTGATCATAACTCCGCTTAGGTGGACCCGATGGCAAGTGACAAGAACCCTCATGAGGAGATGTGGCGTGGCCTTCTGACCGACCCGCAGTCACCGCTCCATGCCGATAGGATGCAGTTCAAGCTGCTGCCAGGATCTCCCCGGTGCAAGACGTGTCTGTTCCCCCTGGGTGGGCCGCTCGTAAGGGCGCTGTCTTCCCGATGGGGCAGGAAACCCTCTCGAAAAACCCAAACTTCTGCAACCTGTGCGAAGAGTTTGTCCGCACCCATCCTGGCGGCGCCGAGATCGATCTATCGCTTCTTTTCGCCGACGTTCGAGACTCCACGAGCATGGCCGAAAGGATGACGCCTGCCGAGTTCGCTTCGCTCATGAATCGCTTCTTCAAGGCCAGCAGTGACGTTTTGATCGGCAGCGATGCGCTGGTAGACAAGTTCGTTGGCGACGAGGTTATCGGCCTGTTCCTTCCCGCTATCGTTGCCGACCATCCCGCCGCCGCTTTAGAGGCGGGCCGGCGTCTGCTTTCGGCTACCAGGCATGGCGAGCCCGGTGGACCTTGGTTGCCCATCGGCATCGGCGTCCACTCCGGTACGGCGTACGTCGGTTCCGTCGGGGACGGACTGGTCGCCGATTTCACCGCCAAATGTAGCGGCTCGCTTGGCATCTCGGGCAGGCCCCGGCGAGCTTGTGGTTGCCGAGGCGGCGTGGACCAGAGGCGGGCCACGTCACTTGCCGAACAGCGCCCATATGCTGGAACTCAAGGGGAGGGCCTCTCCCATCGAGGTTCGGGTCGTCCGCATTGACGGGATGCCGCCCAGATCCTGAGACGTCAGCGCATTCGGTGAGGGCGGATCAAAGGACAACCGAGGGCTAGTTGCCGCCTAGGATTGGGATCCGACCTGATAGACTCTTGAAATGGGCGGCATAGAATTCGGCACACTGCGTTCTGTGAAAGCGCTTGTGCGAAAAATGGCCGAAGAACGCGCCCAACGCCGTCTTGCAGCCATAATGGCTGCTGATGTGGTCGGCTATAGTCGGCTCATCGAACTAGACGAGCGGGGTACGCTCGCCGCGCTTAAGGAGCGGCGCAAGGAAATTCTGGAGCCTCTTGTCCGCCAACACCAGGGCCGGATCGTCAGGTGATGGGTGATGGCGTTCTGGTCGACTTCGCCAGTGCGGTGAACGCCGTCACTTGCGCAGTCGAATTCCAGAAGGGGATGATCGCAGGGAACCAAGGTCGCGCTGACGACCGTCACATTGTCCTACGCATCGGTATCAATCTGGGTGATGTCGTTGTCGAAGGCCGCGACCTTTTCGGTGATGGCGTGATTCTCGCCGTGCGGCTTCAGGCAATAGCCGGGCCGGGAGACATCTGCATCTCTGGCAGCGTCTACGACCAGGTTAAGCGCAAGCTTGATTTCAGTTTCGACGAACTTGGCACGCACGCGATCAAGAACATCGCCGAGCCGGTGGCCGTTTATCGCATCGTGTCATCGACCATCTCGGAGTATCAGGGGCCGGCGGAGAAGGCGCCACTGCCATTGCCCGCCAAGCCTTCCATCGCCGTCCTTGCGTTCACAAACATGAGCAACGACCCGGAACAAGAGGCGTTTGTGGATGGCCTGACCGAAGACCTGATCACGGACCTATCGAGAACCAGCGGATTGTTCGTCATCGCCAGCAACTCTGTCTTTGCTTACAAAGGTAGGCATGTGGACGTGCGCCGCATCGCTCGCGAGCTTGGTGTGCGCTATCTCCTGGAGGGTAGCGCCCGGCGGGCTGCAGGACGGGTTCGCATCAACGCCCAATTGATCGACGCAATCGGAGGGGACCACCTATGGGCGGAACGGTTCGACCGCAGCTTGGAAGATATATTCGCCGTCCAGGACGAGGTGACGGGCAAGATTGTCGACGCCTTAGCAGGTCGTTTGACTACCCAACCAGCGCGCAACAGACCTGCTAACCTGGAGGCTTATGACCTCTGTGTACGTGCGCGAGCTCTGGGGTTGCAAACGGCACTCGCCGCGAAAGAGGCCATTTTCCTGCTGGAAGGGGCGATCGCACTTGATCCGGAATATGCCGAGGCGCACCGCTGGTTGGCGCTGAACCTTTGGTTGGGTTGGGAGTTCTGGGACGAGCCGATGGATCCCAACCGGGCAAGAGCGTTGGCGGAAGCACAACAGGCCGTCGCGCTCGATCCTAACGACGCCGGGAACCACTGGGTATTGGGCATCATCCTGGGACACGAGCGCCGCTGGGCGGAATCGGATGCTGAGTTCGATGCCACCGTGAAACTGGATCCGAACTATGCCGACGCATGGGCGATGCGCTCGGATCTGGTCACGCTGAACGGCCGACCGGCCGATGGCGTCGAACACGTACGCAAGGCGCTCCGGCTCAACCCGCACCCACCCGGTTGGTATTACTGGATGTTGGGGCAGGCCCAATATGCACTTCGCGACTACGAGTCCGCGGTCCAGACGCTTCGCAGGGCCGAAACCTATCGCACAACATCGCGCCGCATCCTTGCGGCGAGCCTGGCACAACTCGGGCGTCTGGAGGAGGCGCGCCGAGAGGCACAGATGTTCATGATGAGCAATCCGAATTTCACCATCCGGCATTGGTCCGGCTCGCAACCTTTCCGCGATGAAAGCGTGCGGCGGCATTTTGTGGAGGGCTATCGCATGGCTGGGCTGCCAGAATGAACGGTTGGCGGGGCCGCCTTGACATGGCCAACGGAGACTTGCGGCACCGGATCGCACGACGTGAGGATCTCGCGGCCATCACCGTGCTTATGGATGCGGCGTTCGCCGAACTCCAGAAGCCCTTTCTTGACAACGCCCAAATCCGATCCAGCCGTAGTTGATACCTCCCGGCCCGAAAAAATGAACTTCGATGATACCCTCTTCGCCTGCCGTCCAGACGTAATGCGCATGATTTGCTGGCTGCGCGTAGAAGGCGCCCGGTTTGAGCAGGTCACCTTTCTTTTCGACCTTTTCGCCAACACTAAAGCCGACGCTACCGCTGATCACGGTGATGGTCTCGGCATACGGGTGAGTATGGGGCGGAACCTGATAGTCGGCCGGAAACTTGGCGCGCAGGACGACCACGTCGCCAGCTTTTGTCGGATCGCCCGCAGTCTGATCTGCCAGCCCGAGATCATTGTCGCTACATGGAAGGCTGCTCGCCAAAGCGACGCGGTAATCACCGAGGGCGAGGCGAGAGCGGCCCTCATTGAATTCGGCCCCCTCTGGGGCGAACTTTTCCCAGGCGAGCAGGCGCGCATCATCCAGCTTCTGGTCGAGCGGGTGGATGTCGGCGCCGACAGGGTTTTCCATCCGCCTGCGAACTGACGGGGTGGTTGGGCTGGCTGCGGAACTCGCTCGTCGCCAGGACGAGAGGAGTGCCGCTTGATGGCCGACGCCAACATCACCGAGGATGGGCGTACGATCACCATTGTGCTTCCTCTGACGGTTCGCAAACGGGGAGGGCGGAAGCTGGTGGTATCGCCGTCAGGCGAGGAGCAATGGGCGCCATCAACCCCCGGATGGAGACCACGCTGATCAAAGCCATTGCCCGTGCCCATCGCTGGCAGCAGTTGCTGGAATCCGGTCTTTACGCCACCGCCGAAGATATCGCCAAGGCCGAGAAAATCAGCGCCTCCTACATAAGCCGAATGCTTCAGCTCACGCTGCTCTCGCCCGCTCTCGTCGAGATGGTGCTAGATGGGCGTCAGCCGGCAACAATGACCACCACCGACCTAATGTCGATGTCTGCAGAATGGCACGCGCAGCGCATGGTTCGGGTATAAGTCTCCTTTGCGCCGAAGCGGACGCGTGGCGGCCAAGCGCTGAACGTCTTGAGAGGGGCCGGAGGCAGACCGGCAGCTTCGGCCTGCGAATCTTCAAAAGCGGACATTCAGGTTGAGTGTAGGGAACCGTCGTGACGTGACCCGAAGCCGATGTCTGCTTCCCACGACCACGGCAGCTTTGCGCCGATCTCGTTGAAGAAATGCCGGGTGGCGCCCTGGGCCGTGAGCTTCTGGGGGCCCTTGAGTATCCCAAGTTCGGGGAGGGCCGGGGTCCGTTCGATCTCCTGCTGCCGACCGTACATATGGCCTTGCCGCAGCGCTTTCCCTATAGTTATGCCCGGTGGAAAAGGTTCAACATCTGGAACGCAAGCTGATCGCTATCCTCGCCGCAGACGTGGTGGGATACAGCGGGCTGATGGGCCTGGACGAGACGGGCACTCTCACCCGGCTAAAGGCGCTTCGCCGCGAATTCATCGAGCCCTCGATCGCGGAATACCATGGCCGCATCGTCAAGCTGATGGGCGATGGGGCATTGGTCGAATTTGCCAGCGTCGTCGATGCGGTGGCGTGCGCCGTCGAGATCCAGCGGCTCACCGGCGCACAGAACCTCAACGTGCCGGAAGACTCACGCATCGTGTTCCGCATCGGGATCAACCTGGGCGACGTGATCATCGACAAGGACGATTTCTACGGCGACGGCGTCAACATCGCGGCCCGCCTGGAGGGACTGAGCGACCCCGGCGGGATCGTCATCTCCGGCACCGCCTACGATCAGGCCCACAACAAGCTCGGCCTGACCTTCAGGTCGCTCGGCGAACTACGCCTCAAAAATATCCCGGAGCGGGTTCGCGCCTATCGCGTAGTGCTGGAGCAGACCGTGAGCGCCAGGCAGCCGCGGCCGCGCCGAAGGATCGGGATCGCCGCGGCGCTGCTGGCGCTGCTGCTGGCAGCGGGCGTTGGGCTGGCTCTCTGGCCGCAGGCGATTTCCCTTCTTGGCGGTCGCACTGATACGCCCCCTGACGCGGCCGAAGGCAAGCCGTCCATCGCCGTGCTGCCCTTTGCCGATCTCGGCGAGATTGCGGGACAGGACTATTTTGCTGAGGGGCTGACAGACGATCTCATCACGGATCTGTCGAAGATCTCCGGACTCCTGGTCATTGCCCGCAACTCTTCGTTCTCCTTCAAGGAACGGCCTGTCGATATCCCGCAGATCGCGAACGAATTGAAGGTCCGCTATGTGGTCGAGGGCAGCGTGCGCCGCGCCGGAGATACGGTGCGCATTAACGTGCAGCTTATCGACACGACAACCGGGAGCAACGTCTGGGCCGAGCGCTACGATCGCGACTACGCCCGAATATTCTTTCTGCAGGACGAATTAATAGGGCGGATCGTCGAGGCACTCTCCGTACGCGTGACGGAAGGCGAAAGAGCACAGATTGCTCGTCTCCCGACGCGAAATCTGAAGGCATACGATTTCTACACCCGCGCCGAGCAGAAAGCATATGTGGTCGACTTCAGCTCTCTGGGGGAAGCTCTGTCCCTGTATCAAAAAGCAATCAACCTCGATCCTGCCTTCGCCGATGCCTATTCGGGCTATGCGCGGACCACAGTGGACGTGCTCGGCTTCGATTTCCAGCGGCTCATGTTGAGTGCCGTGGCGCGTCAGCGCGCCTATGAAGCGGCGGGGAGAGCCTTGGAGCTCAATCCCCAGTCGTCACGCGCCTATGCCGTGCTCGGTATTCTGCAGATGCTGGACGGCGAAATCAACGAGGCGCTCGCGTCGGTCCGCAAAGCGGTCGCGCTCGACCCGAACGGCGCCGAGGCGGAGCTCAACCTGGCGATCGTGCTGACCTATGCGGGACAGAGCCCGGAGGCGCTGGGGGCAATGGAGCGCGTGTTACAGCTCGATCCCAAGCCGCGGCCGCAGGTCTTCGACTACTACGGCCTCGTGCTCTACATGAACCATCAATACGAAAAGGCCCTCCAGGCACTCAACCACGTCAAGCCGGAAGAGCGAAGCGACCTCGGCCTCGAAACCCTGGCCATGGCAAACGCGCGCCTGGGCCGTATGGCCGAGGCGCACGACGCCGTCGCAGCAATCCTGAAAAAGATCCCCTCGCAGAACCTCGCCGCTTATCGTGTCATTTACGCCCACCATCGACGGCAACAGGACCTGGATGATCGGCTGGATGCTCTTCGCGTCGCGGGGGTTCCAAAGCGGATCTTTGGTTTTCAAGGGCGCGAGGAGGATCGCCTGGACTCCGCCGCCATACGAGCCTTGACAGGCGATCGGACCTGGATCGGAAAGCAACACAACGGCCCACCGTTTGTCATGGAGCTGAGTGCAAACGGAGATTTTGCCCTGAGCTCAGAAGGCGGCATCATCACCGGTGCGTTCACCCTGGAGGCCGACCTCTTCTGTACGCAATCCGCCGCGACCCTGCTCGGCCGCAAGTTCTGTGGCCCGCTCTATCGCAATCCGCAAGGGAGCAGCCCAACGCAGGACGAGTACATTTGGCCGGACTCGGTCATGGAATGGCATTTCTCGGTAGCACCATGACCGGATTTGCAGAACCGCGACGTTCGGCTCGAGCCGAGGTCAGTTACCGGCGGCTCGCGCCTTGAATTCCTTCGCTTCGACCGCAGGCCATTCGGCATCAGCCTTCGCAAGGACGGCGGCTGGGTCGGCATCGAAGTCCTCCTCCAGTCCGCCCTTGCCGGAGAACAGGAAGAGCTTGCCGTCGACGATGCGCCACGCTTCCGGGTCAATGTTCGCTGATGCCTGGTCGAAAGCTGCGCCCAGAGTGCAGAAGCCGCCATACTGAGGGGCATAGCGCACCGGCTCGGAAGCAAAGGCGTCGCGGTGTTTGACACTGGCGAAGTACCAGGTCGCCCCCAGCCATTTCTTCGAGATCTCCGGCGAACCCGGGGTTGGGCGACCGTCGGTGAAATACGCCACCGGATCGTAGCCCAATATGGCGACGTTGCCGAAGTATCCGGTGTTCACTCCCTCGACCGCATGGGATGCGCCCGCGCCAACAAGGACGCAGGCGGCTGTAATGCTAGCCAGCAGGCAACTCCGAATTGCCCTGGAACCATTCGCTGTCATCTCTTCCTCCGTAGGCCAGAGCGGGCAGCACCCAATCAGTTGCTGGCCGCAAGGCAGTTTGTGTACGACGCTCCCATTTTCTCTCTGGGCTGGCATTTCGCTCCGTGCTGCTTGAGCAAAACCATGACTTGCGTGCTCTGAAAGAATGTCGCGCGGCTTAGAGGCGTAAACCCGTACTCCTGGATTGCCTCGACCTGAGCGCCGCGCTCGATCAACAACTCGGCGACGGCCACTTGGTTCTCCTCTGCCGCCACGTGCAGTGGGGTGATCTTGTGCAGGCTCAGCGCATCGACTTCGGCGCCGTGGTCGAGCAACAGTTCTGCTATCTCGAGGCTTCCGGAATAGGACGCCGCATGAAGCGCCGAGAAGCCGCGATCATTGCGGGCGTCGATGTCGGCCTTTGCCTCAATCAGTACTGCGGCTACCTCCGCCTTGCCGGCAAGCGCCGCATCGATCAGTGGAGTCTCGCCGGTCTCGTCGCGACTGTTCACATCGGCGCCTTGTGTGAGGAGTGCCGCGACTCTAGCGGCATCGCCTTCGCGCACGGCAACATGAAGCGGGTCGGCAGTCGCTGGTCCTGCGCCAAACCAGAAAATGGACGCAAGGACTACCACAAGGCGGAGGCGCCGGCTCTCGTCTGTTACGAAAAGCCTCACCCAGAGCGGCGGGTTCCTTAGCGGCCAAATCTGCCTGGACATCCTCATAGCCAAAACCTCCGAACGACATCTGCGCGCGGATAGGCGTCTATATGAAGCTACTCTAATACATTCGTTGGGTGACGGCTACAGGATGCGTAGGTGGCGCCGAGGCGAACAAAGGCGCAGCGGGGCATCGGGTCACGGGCGGGCGATCCGATCGTGCGCCAGCCGGAAATTGCCCGCCATCACGGCCGGATTTTCAAGCTTATGGGCGACGGGATGCTCGCCGAATTTGGCAGCGTGGTGGACGCCGTGGAATGCGCCGTCTCGCTGCAGCGAGGGCTGGCGGAACGGAATGCCGCCGTTCCCGAGGACCAGCGGATCCGGGTCAGGATCGGGATCAATCTCGGCGAGGTGATCGTCGAGGGCGAGGACCGGTATGGCGAGGGCGTCAATGTCGCGGCCAGGCTTCAGCAGCTGGCAGACCCGGGCGGCATCTGTGTCTCTGGAAAGGTCGCCAGGGAGGTTGAGAAGAAGCTGGCTTTCGGCTTCGAGCCGATGGGCGAGCAGAAGGTGAAGAATATCGCCGAACCGGTGCAGGCCTTCCGCGTCATCCTTGAGGGACAAGCCCCACGCCAACCAGCGAGGTCATCGCCTCTGCGCTGGGTTTGGGCAGCAGCAGCTGTGCCAGTCCTTATTCTGGTCTTGGCCGGGACGGTCTGGCAATTCTGGCCGACTGCGACAGTAAACGGCAAACCGTCGGTAGCGGTGCTGCCGTTCGACAACTATGGCGGCGACCAGGCGACCGGACGCCTCGCCGATGGCCTCACTGAGGACATAATCACCGATCTGGCGGGGTTCCCTGAATTCCAGGTGATCGCCCGTAACTCGACTGAACAATACCGGGACAAACCAGCCGTGCCGAGTGAAGTGGGTAAGGCGCTTGACGCAGGATTTGTGGTCGAGGGTTCCATCCAGCGTCAGTCTGACCGCGTAAGAATTACGGCGCAGCTCATCGATGCTAAAACGGGCAAACATCTTTGGTCGCAGCGCTGGGACCGCCGGACGAGGACTTGTTCGCAATCCAGATCGAAATTTCCGAGCAGATTTCGAACCGTCTCGGCGGCGGCGCAGGTTTGGTCCAGGAGGCGGGCCGCATCACCGCCCACCGAAAGCCGCCCGAGAATCTCAACGCCTACGAACTTTATCTGCTCGGCACCGAAAAACTCGAGCAAGTCAATCAGGCGGATGTCGAGGAGGCCGTGAGGCTGCTCACTCGCGCGGTCGAACTGGACCCCGGCCTTGCCCGCGCCTGGGTCGAACTTAGCCATTCCCATAGTGTCTTAACCGGTTTTGGGGTTGAACCCGACAAGAACCGGGCTCTCTCTGCCGAGGCTGCCGAGCGCGCCGTCCAGCTCGACCCGAGCGATGCCGAGGCGCATGCTGTTCATGCCACGATTCTAGGTGACAGAGGCGAATTCGAACGCGCCAAGGCAGAGTTCGATACCGCACTGCGTCTCGCTCCCAGTCAGTTCGAAGTTCTGACTTTCTATATCGATTGGGCCTCAACCTTCGGCGAGCCTGAGCGCACCGCGGAACTGGTCGACAAGGCGGTCAGTCTCAACCCAGTTTCCCGATGTGGAGTGCCAGGATTTTCACTCACGCCTACTTCATGGCGGGCCGGCATGAGGATGCCCTGCGGATGCTGGACCGCTTGACGCCGGAAAACTATGGAAGGAACACTGGGTGATACGTTCTGGCGCGCTTGCGGCTCTTGGCCGAACTGAAGAGGCGAAGGTCTCGGTAACGGACGCGCTCAGGCGGTTTCCAAATTTGACCGTCGAGGGATTTGCTAATATCCCCGGATTCAGCGAAGCGGAGCGCCAGCGGTTGATCGAAACCATGCGGCTCGTCGGCTTTCCTGATTGCGCCAAGGCGGAAGAGCTCGCGAGGATAAAGAAGCCACTGCGCCTGCCGGAGTGTGCTTCGCCGTAATCGCGTTGAATGGCGGCCACGGATGACAAACGTCTCGATCGGTCCGAGACGCGGTCTTCGTTTCACGGACCGCGAAAGCCCAGATGTGGCGCGTCCGCTTCCTGAGCCGCAGAACCCCGAAATAGGCGTCGAAGGACTGACTTGGGTGGAAACTTGCCGTATGGCACGCCTGTCGGAATGACGTGATTGCGGCAAGGAGCGGACGTCGCCCAGCCCATGCGCTGAGGCTTGCTCACTCTAGCGTTGGGTCGCTCCGCGGGCCGTTGAATGGAAATCGAAGAAGCCTACGGGCAGACCTTAGCCCTCCGTCGATGATGGTTAAATCCACAGAATCACCACAGGACGGTGGTCGTCGAGCGAGTTTTCAGCAGCCTAGTTCTGAATGTGCAACTTGGGAAGCTGCCGACATCAATTCCTCGGGATTCGGCGCCCTGAACGTATTGAGGCCATCCTCCAGAACTTCAGTGAAGCTCCAGCGTACGATGCCCCCCGGTCGATTAGGAACTGACCGACAAGCTGCCCCTGGCCGGAAGCCATCATCGCCTGCTGATCGGCTTCCGTAATCTCATATCCTTCCTTCTTGTTGAGAAACTCGTTCATTGCCATGACGCCCATAGGCTCGGGCAACTCGCCCGGGAGATGGATCCGTATCGCCATGACCGTGTCCATCCCGACCTCGCGCAGGCGGAAAGCACGGTGCGAGGCCCGCTCCGGGTCGGATGCGGCGAGAAGATCGGGTGCCGGGTGGTAACGGAAATAGAGC
>NZ_JBSPTO010000047.1:0-21352 GCF_053850215.1 Mesorhizobium sp. f-mel | reverse complement strand
CCATCCGCGAATCTCCCGTAGTGACCAACACTACAGAATCACCAATCAGATTCTGTGCAAAGGCCTCCTTGTGGGAGAAGGTGGCCGAGCGAAGCTCGGTCGGATGAGGGGTGTTCCAGCTTGGCGTCGACCGCGCTCCGTCCAACACCCCTCAACCGTCTCGGCGCCGATCCACCTTCTCCCACAAGAAGGGGAGAAGGGGAAGCACGCCTCGCCTCAGTCCGGGATCACCGCCGTGGCCTGGATCTCCACCTTGGCGCGATCCTCGACCAGCGCCATCACCTGCATGGCGGCCATGGCCGGAAAATGTCGCCCGACGACCTCGCGATAGGCCTCGCCGATCCCCTTGAGGTTGGCCAGATACTCGGCCTTGTCGGTAAAGTACCAGGTCATCGAGGTGATATGCTCAGGCTTGGCGCCGGCCTCGGAGAGCACCGCGACGATGTTGGTAAGCGTCTGCCGCACCTGGCCGACAAAATCATCGGTTTCGAATTGGCCTTGCCCGGTCCAGCCGACCTGGCCGCCGATGAAGATCAGCTGCCCGCGCGCGGCGACGCCATTGGCGTAACCGATTGGTTTCGCCCAGCCTTCCGGCTGCAAGATGGTGTGCATATCAAGCCTCCCGATACTCAAATCCGGTCGCAATGTTCAAAATTCGAAACCAGCAATTTTCTGTCGCAAGCTCGGTCTCAGGCCGCTCCCATCACTTGCCTGGCGATGACCACCTTCTGCACGTCGGATGCGCCCTCATAGATGCGCAGCGCGCGGATCTCGCGATAGAGGCTTTCGATGATGTGGCCCTTACGCACGCCGTCACCACCATGCAGCTGCACGGCCTTGTCGATCACCTCTTGCGCCTTGTCGGTGGCGAACAGCTTGGCCATCGCCGCTTCGCGGGTGACACGGGGGGCGCCCATGTCCTTGGTCCAGGCGGCGCGGTAGACCAGCAGGGCGGCGGTATCGACATCAAGCGCCATGTCGGCGATGTGGCCCTGCACCATTTGCAGCTCGGCCATCGCAGCGCCGAACAGTTTGCGCTCGGCCACTCTTGTGATGCTTTCGTCCAGCGCGCGCCGGGCAAAGCCGAGTGCCGCCGCGCCGACCGTCGAGCGGAACACGTCGAGCACCGACATGGCGAGACGGAAACCGTCGCCTGGCTTGCCGATCAATGCCGAGGCCGGAACGCGGACATTGTCGAAGAACAGGCGTGCAAGCGGATGCGGCGCGATCACCTCCAGCCGCTCGGCGATTGTCAGGCCCTCGGTGTCTGCAGGCACGATGAAGGCGGAAAGCCCCTTGGCGCCGGGCGCCTCGCCAGTGCGAGCGAAAACGACGTAGAGATCGGCAATGCCGCCATTGGAAATCCAGGTCTTCTCGCCTGACAGAACATAGTCGTCTCCGTCGCGCGCGGCCGTCATCTCTATATTGGCGACGTCAGATCCGGAGCGTGGCTCCGACAGCGCGAACGCGGAAATCGCTTCGCCGGCGCGTGTCTTCGCCAGCCAGCGCTGCTGGTCGGGCGTTCCGAAAAGGCTGAGCGCCCCGGTGCCGAGCCCTTGCATGGCGAAGACGAAGTCGGCTAGTCCGTCATGCCGGGCCAGCGTCTCGCGCGTAATGCACAGCGTGCGCACGTCAAGCGGCCCGGGGTTTGCGATGTCGAGCGCCGTCGGTTTCAACCAGCCGTCTTGGCCGAGCTTCGCCACCAGCTCGCGGCAGGCGGCATCGACATCGTCATGCGCGACCGGCAGGTTTCTTCCGCACCAGGCGTCCAGCCGCTCGGCAAGCTCGCGATGGCGGTCCTCGAAGAACGGCCAGTTGAGGAAGGAGCGGTCAGGCATGGGAATGCCTCGTCCCGAACTGCACTCCACGGCGCCCCCCTCTGTCCTGCCGGACATCTCCCCCACACGGGGGGAGATTGGCTGTCGCGGGCGCTTTCGCCGATTTCCAGCGTTGCAGAAAGGGGCGATGCAGTGGAACTGCCGATCTCCCCCCAAGTGGGGGAGATGTCCGGCAGGACAGAGGGGGGCGCTGTCCCGCCAATCTGTCCGTTCTTAGGGATGCAGCTCTCATCCTAATTGCCCTCGAACACCGGTTTTTCCTTGACGACGAAAGCCGTGTACGCCCGCTTGAAATCGCCGGTCTGCATGCAGATCGCCTGCGCCTGCGCTTCCGCCTCGATCGCCTGGTCGAGGCCCATCGACCATTCCTGGTTCAACTGCGTCTTGGTGATGCCGTGGGCGAAGGTCGGGCCGGAAACGATGCGCGCGGCCATGTCGAGCGCGTCGGCTTCAAGCGCCGCCGCATCGACCAGCCGGTTGTAGAAACCCCAGCGCTCGCCCTCCTCAGCACTCATCGTCCGGCCGGTGTAAAGCAGCTCGGCGGCGCGGCCCTGGCCGATAATACGCGGCAGGATCGCGCAGGCGCCCATGTCGCAGCCGGCAAGACCGACACGCGTGAACAGGAACGCGGTCTTGGCCTCAGGCGTGGCGATACGGATGTCGGACGCCATGGCGATGATGGCACCGGCGCCCACCGCCACGCCGTCGACCGCCGCAATGATTGGCTTGCCGCAGTTCAGCATCGCCTTGACGAAATCGCCGGTCATTCGGGTGAAGGCGAGCAATGCCTTCATGTCCATCTTCACCAGCGGGCCGATGATGTCGTGAACATCGCCGCCGGAGCAGAAATTGCCGCCATTGGGCAGGAACACCACCGCATCGACGTCGTCGGCATAGACGAGGTCGCGAAAAGTATCGCGCAGCTCGGCATAGCTTTCGAAGGTCAGCGGGTTCTTGCGCTCCGGGCGGTCGAGCCGGATATTTGCGATCTTGCCTTCGACCTGCCAGAGGAAATGCTTCGGCTTGCGGCCGGCCATCTTTGTCATTCCCGTCCCTCCCAATTGCTGCGGAAGGAATTCAGCATGCCGGTCATCCGGCGCGCCTCGTCCTCGCTCACGTTGCCCAGCAGCTCGCCGATCCAGCTTTCATGCGCGGCGGCAATCACAGCGAAAGCCTTCGAACCTTCCTCCGTCAACCGCACCATCGAGGTGCGGCGGTCGCCATTGCGCCGGGCGCGGGTAACCAGCCCTTCCGAAACCAGCCGGTCGACGATCCCGGTCACATTGCCGTTGGACACCAGCAGGAAGCGCGACAGGTCGCTCATCAACATGCCTTCCGGCGCGCGGTAGAGTGCCGCCATCACGTCGAAGCGCGGCAGCGTCGTGTTGAATTCCTGCCGCAGGCGCTCGCGCAGCTCGGCCTCGATGCTGCGCGAGGCGCGCAGCAGCCGCACCCACAGCCGCAGCCGATCCTTGCCGGGTCCGGACGGCGCGGGCAGGGGACCGGCTACCACGTCTCGCCTCCCGAGATCGAAATCGTCTGTCCGGTGATCGATTGGGCAGCATCGCCGCACAGCCACAGCACCGCGGCTGCAATTTCTTCCGGCTGGATGAAGCGGCCTTGCGGGTTGGTCGAGGCAAGGCTCGTCCGTGCTTCTTCGGCCGAGCGGCCGGTCTTTTCGACGATTCGCTGGATGGATTCCTCGAGCATGTCGGTTTCGGTGAAGCCCGGGCAGACGGCGTTGACCGTCACCCCGGATTTGGCCGTCTCGACCGCCAGCGCTCGCATTAGGCCGACGACGCCATGCTTGGCGGCAACGTAAGCGGCGACATACGGATAGCCTTTTAGCCCGGCCGTCGAAGCAACGAAGATGATCCTGCCTATCCTCCGTGCGACCATGCCGGCCAGCGCCGGTTTCACTGTAAGGAACGCGCCGGTCAGGTTGACGTCGAGCGTGCGCTGCCAGTCCGCAAGCGAGGTCCGCGGTGCTGGCGCGCTGCCGGACATGCCGGCATTGGCGACGACGATATCGATCGGCCCGCGCGCCGCCTCGGCCTGGCTGTAGAGCGACGCCATCGCCGCCTCATTGGTGACGTCGGCGGCGATGCCGAAAATGCGGTCGTTTTCCCTGGCGACCTCGACCAGCGCTGCCTCGCGCCGGCCGCAGATGGTGACATCGATACCGGCATCGGCGAGCGCCAGCGCGATGGCGCGGCCGACGCCGGAGCCGCCGCCGGTGACCAGCGCATGCCGTCCCGCCATCGTTTCAGCGACGCTCATACCTTCAGCCCCGCTGCCGCGTCGCGTTCGGCCAGCCGGTAGATCTGGTCGCGGCCAGGCAGATAGGGATCCGGCCATTTGACGCCGCGGTCGCCGAGCGTGACGGCCGCATGCAACGTCCAGTAGGGGTCGGCGAGATGCGGTCGTGCCATCGCGACCAGGTCGGCGCGGCCGGCCATCAGGATCGAATTGACATGGTCCGGTTCGTAGATGTTTCCGACCGCCATGGTCGCCATGCCGACCTCGTTGCGGATGCGGTCGGAAAACGGCGTCTGGAACATACGGCCATACACCGGCCTTGCCTCGGCGGAAGTCTGGCCGGCCGACACGTCGCAGATGTCGACGCCGGCCTCATGCAGCAGCCGCGCGATTTCGACCGCATCGGCCGGTGTCACGCCTTCGATGCCGACCCAGTCATTGGCCGAGATGCGTATTGAAACAGGCTTTTCATCAGGCCAGGCGGCGCGCACGGCATGGAAGATTTCGAGCGGGTAACGCATGCGGTTTTCGAGCGAGCCGCCATAGGCGTCCGTGCGCCGGTTGGTCAGCGGCGTGATGAAGGAGGACAGGAGATAGCCGTGCGCGGCGTGGATTTCGAGCATATCGAAGCCGCAGCGTTCAGCCATCTCGGCCGAAGCGACGAATTGATCGCGCACCAAATCCATGTCGGCGCGGTCCATCTCCTTCGGCAGCTGATTCTCAGGCGACCATGCCACCGCCGACGCCGCCATGACAGGCCAGTTGCCTGATGTCAGTGGCACGTCGGTTCCTTGCCAGCCGAGCCGGGTCGAACCCTTGGCGCCGGAATGGCCGATCTGCGCGCAGATCTTCGCCTCGGTCTCGGTGTGGACGAAATCAACAAGCCGCTTCCAGGCGACTTCGTGCTCGGGCGCGTAAAAGCCGGTACAGCCAGGCGTGATGCGGCCTTCGGGGCTGACGCAAGTCATCTCGATGTAGAGCAGGCCGGCGCCACCCTTGGCCCGTTCGGCATAGTGGGCGAAGTGCCAGTCGGTCGGGCAGCCGTCGACGGCCTTGTACTGCGCCATCGGCGAAACGACGATGCGGTTCTGCAGCGCCATATCGCGCAGCCGGAACGGTGCGAACATCGGCGCGCGACGAAGACTGTTGCCGCCGGCGCCGGCCTGGCGCTGGAACCATTCTTCGGCGCCGGCCAGCCACTCGGCATCGCGCAGCCGCAAATTCTCGTGGCTGATGCGCTGCGAGCGCGTCAGCAGCGAATAATTGAACTGCACCGGATCGAGGCCGAGATAGCGCTCGACCTCCTCGAACCATTCGAGCGAGTTGCGCGCCGCCGACTGCAGCTTCAGCACTTCGGTGCGGCGGGCGTCTTCATATTTGCGAAACGCCGCCTCGAGGCCGGGCTCGGAATCAACATAGTCGGCTAGCGCAACCGCGCTTTCCAGCGCCAGCTTGGTGCCGGAGCCGATCGAGAAATGCGCTGATGCCGCTGCGTCGCCCATCAGCGCCAAATTCTTGTAGGACCAGCGCTCGCACAGCACGCGCGGAAAATTGATCCAAGCCGAACCTCTGATGTGGTTGGCGTTGGTCATCAGCGAATGGCCAGCGAGATGCCTGGCGAAGATCTGTTCGCAGACGGCGATCGATTCCTGCTGCGACATCGTGCCGAAGCCGAAGCGCCCCCAGGTCTGCTCACTGCATTCGACGATGAAGGTCGCGGTGTCCTTGTCGAACTGGTAGGCATGCGCCCACACCCAGCCATGCTCCGTCTTCTCGAAGATGAAGGTGAAGGCATCGTCGAACTTCTGCTGGGTGCCAAGCCAGACGAACTTGCATTTGCGGGTGTCGATATCGGGCTTGAACACTTCGACGAATGCGCTCCGTGCCTTCGAATTCAAGCCGTCGGCGGCGACCACCAGATCGTGGCTCTCCATGTAGGGTTTGGGGTCGGCGATATCGGTCTCGAAGACCAGCTTTACGCCGAGCTCGCGGGCCCGCCGCTGCAGCAAGGTGAGCAGCCGCTTGCGGCCGATGCCGCAGAAGCCATGGCCGGTCGAGACCGTGCGCACCCCATCATGGATGACGGCGATGTCGTCCCAATAGGCGAAATGCTTCCTGATCCAGACGGCACTGACCGGATCGTTCCTGGTCAGATTGTCGAGCGTTTCGGCCGACAGTACGACGCCCCAGCCGAATGTGTCGTCGGCGCGGTTGCGCTCGAACACGGTCACTTCGTGCGCGGCGTCCCTGAGCTTCATCGAAATGGCAAAGTAGAGGCCGGCTGGTCCGCCGCCGAGAACCGCAACCTTCATCTGTGCGATCTCCTCTCGCTTCCTATCTTCAGTATCGCGCCTGACTTATATTATTTCAAGCTTGAAGTTTCATAATTGAAGCGATTCGTCTCAGGTGCCTATGGCGTGCCTGCGGTCAGACCCGCAAGCACGCGCCTGCCGGATCATTTTTCCGGGGTCTTCGGGCTCCACAGCACCGTCTCTGCGTCCTTTTCATAGGCCATGCCGTTGGGATAGCTGATCGCTTCCAGCTGCAGGCCCCAGGGCGCCTGGAAATAAAGGATGCTCTGGCCGGCCGCCGGCCCTTCGGTAACCGGCAGCGGCCCCATACGCGTCTTGACGCCCTTTTCATCGAAATAGGCTTTCGCGGCAGCGATATCGTCGACATAGAAGGCGATGTGGAAGCCGCCAATGTCGCTGTTGCGGGCCTGCAGGTCTCTCTGGTCGGGCGCGGTATATTTGAACAGCTCGATATTCGACCCGTAGCCGCAGCGAACCAGGGTGATCTCCTCGATCACCGCCTTGGGGTCGACTCCCAGCAGATCCTGCATGAACGTCCCCTTATCATCGGCGAACGGCCCGAAGGACATCGCCTTCTTGCAGCCGACGACCTCGGTGAAGAAGTCGACGGCCTGCTTCATGTCGGGGACTGTAACCCCGGTGTGATCATGCCCGCGCATGCCAGGAATGGAATCGGCTGAGGCTGTGCTGATGGTTCCACCGATAGTGCCCAGGACGGCGGCCGCAAGCGTTGCAGTTAGGAGCGTATTCTTCATCTCAGTCATCCTCTCGCGGGACATGGGTGACTTGCCGGCCGCACGCCCGAGGCCCGCTCTTCGGCGTGCGAATGAGATGTGCTGTGAATGATCGTTGCGACCGATGTCATGCCGGCGCCTTTGCCGCAGGCAGCAGCCAGCCGTCATCGATCTCGGGCAGCGGGATGGCTGCGAGAAGATCGCGCGTGTAGGCCTGCCGCGGGTTCGCGAACAAAGCGTCGGTGGCGCTTGCCTCGACGATCACGCCTTCGCGCATGACGATCACTTGCCGGCAAAGCCGCCGGATTACCGACAGGTCGTGGCTGATGAAGGCGACGGTCAGGCCCATTTCGGCGGCCAGCCGTTCCAGCAGCGTCAGGATCTGTGCCTGGGTCGACACGTCGAGGCCGGAGACGATCTCGTCGGCTAGCACGAATTTCGGCGACAGCGCCAGCGCCCGGGCAATGCCGACGCGCTGGCGTTGGCCGCCCGACAGCTGGTGACGATAGCGGCTGGCGAAACTTAGCGGCAGGCCGACGCGCTGCAGCGCCTCCGCGACACGACCCTTGAGATTGTCGCCAAACCCGTTTTGCCTGAGTGGGGCGGCGATAATGCTGAAGATGGTGCGGCGCGGATTAAGCGACGACATCGGATCCTGGAATATCATCTGCAGGTTGCGGCGCAGCGGCCTGAGCTCCGCCTCCGGCAGATGCGTGATATCGCGGCCGTCGAAGATGATGCTGCCGGCGCTCGGCTCCAGGAGGCGCACCAAAGCGCGACCGAGCGTCGATTTGCCGGATCCGGATTCGCCGACGATGCCGGTCACCGATCCCCTGGGCAGCTCGAAATCAAGCCCTTTGAGGATCTCGGCCATCGGCGCGCGGCCGATCAGTGGTTTGCGCGTCATGTCGGGCAACGCGACCTTCAGCCCGCGCACGGAAAACAGCGGCTCAGCCATGCGGCCGCCTCCAGGCCTGGTCGGCAGCGGCGATCTCCGAGGCCAGTCCGGCCAATACCGCCTCGTCCACCGGTTTCAGCGAGGCGAACGGATCGGTGTAGCGCGGTGTTGCCGCCATCAACGCTCGCGTGTAGGGGTGCTGCGGAGCCGCGAACAGCGCCGCCGTCTCGGTCTCCTCCACCACCTTGCCGGCATAGAGGACCGACACTTTCTGGCTGATCTTGGCGACGACGCCGAGATCATGGGTGACGAACAGGATCGCCGTGCCGTGCTCGCGCTGCAATTGCGCGATCAGCCGCAAAATCTGCTTCTGCACGGTTACGTCTAGCGCCGTGGTCGGCTCGTCGGCGACGATCAACCTTGGTTCGGCGGCGAAGGCTGCGGCGATCAGCACGCGCTGGCGCATGCCGCCGGAAAGCTCGTGCGGATAGCATTTGAGGACGCGGTCCGGGTCGCGGATCTGTACCGCGTCGAGCAATTGGCGGATGCGGGCGTCGGCTCGCGGCCCACTCCATCCGAGGATGCGCACCAGCCGGTCGGTCATCTGCGGACCGATGCGGCGCGACGGATTGAGCGCGGTCAGCGGGTCTTGAGGGATCAGTGCGGTGCGCGCTCCGATCAGCGTGCGCCTCGCCTTTGGCTGAAGCCGGCCGAGGTCCTCGCCCTCGAGCAGCATATCGCCTTCGACGACGCGCACGCTGGGTGGCAGCACGCCGAGTACCGCCTTGCCGATCATCGTCTTGCCGGCGCCGCTCTCGCCGACCAGCGCGCGAACTTCGCCCGGTTGAACGGAGAGCGACACCGACCGCAGCACGCGCGCGCCATTCGGCAGCACGGCGCTCAAGGACTGAATGTCGAGGCAAGGTCTCGTGGCGTTCATCGCAGCACCGGATCGAAACGCGCCTTGAGACCCTCGCCGAACTGGCTGAACGACAGAACCGTCAGGATCAGGGTGACCAGTGGGAACACCAGCACCCACCACGCCTGATGGATCGACAGGCGGCCCTCGGCGATGATGCCGCCCCAGGTCGGATCGTCGGTCGAGATCGACAGGTTGACGAAGGACAGGATCGCCTCGACGATCACGGCGATGCCCATTTCGAGCGACAGCAACGCGACGATCGACGGCACCACATTGGGCAGCACTTCGCGCAGCATGATACCGATGCGGCCATAGCCGGCGATGCGGGCGTTCTCGACATAATCCATGCGCGCCTGGCCCATGGTCTCGGCGCGGATCACCCGGCAGAAGCGCGTCCAGTCGATGACGGCGATGGCAATGATGACCGAGCTCAGACCGGTGCCGAGCACGGCAACCAGCAGGATGGCGAACAGCACCGGCGGAAACGCCATCCAGACGTCGACGATGCGCGAGATGATGCGATCGGCCCAGCCGCCGAAATAGCCTGCTATCAGCCCGAGCGTCGAGCCAATCAGGCAGGCGGCCAAGGCCGCCGCGAAGGCGACGATCAAGGCGATGCGGGCGCCGAAGATCAGCCGGGACAGGAGATCGCGGCCGAGGCTGTCGGTGCCGAGCCAGAAGCCGGGCCCCGCGCCGCTCATCCAAAAGGGCGGCAGGCGTTCGAACATCAGATCCTGCGCCAGCGGGTTCTGCGGTGCGATCAGCGGCGCGAAGATCGCGGCAAGCAAAGCCAGCAGCAGCCAGCCGCCGGCCAGCCACAGCCTTGCGCCCGAGCCATGTCTTGAAATGCGGCCCTCATCCATGCCGCAGCCTCGGATTGAGCAGCGCATACATCATGTCGACGGTGAGGTTGATCAGCACGAACAGCAGCGCGAAGACCAGCACGATGCCCTGGATCAGCGGCAGATCTCGGTTGATGACGGCGTCGATCGCCATGTTGCCGAGGCCTTCATAGGAAAACAGCCGTTCGACGATGACCGTGCCGCCGATCAGGAAGGTGAACTGCACGCCGACCAGAGTGAGCGTCGGCAGGGCGGCGTTCTTCAGCGCCTCACGCAAAATGACCTGCGTTTCCGAAAAGCCCTTCACCCGCGCCAGCACGACGTAATCGAGGTCGAGCACTTCCTTCAACGACTGTTTCAACAGCTGCGAGATGATCGCGGCGAGCGGCAACGCCAGGGCCACGGCCGGCATCAGCATGTGCCCGAGCAGGTCCTTGGTCAGGTCGAAGCGCAGCCGCACGATGCTCTCGAACAGATAGAACTGGGTGACGAAGGGCAGGTCGAGCTGCGGCGACACCCGGCCGGAAATGTCGAACACCGGCACCAGCACGCCGAACAAAAGAATCAGCACCAGGCCCCACAAAAAGTCGGGAATGGAAAGCGCTGCACCGCTGGCGATATCGATGCCGGCTTCGACTGCCGTGCTGCGCTCGCGTGCGCCGAGGATCGCCGTCGTGCCGCCGATCGCCAGCGCCATCAACAGCGCGACGATGGCGAGTTCCAGCGTCGCCGGCAGCCGGTTGAAGACCAGGCCCAGCACATCCTGCCGGAGCGAGATCGAGGTGCCGAAATCGCCCCTGATGACGCCGGACAGCCAGATAAAGAACTGCTGGACGATGGTTTTGTCGAGCCCGTAGAGCGCGCGCAGCCGGGCGATGTCGGCATCGGTCGCGCCGGGTGGCAGCATCATCGCAACCGGATCGCCGGGCGCGACGCGAATGACGACAAAGACCACGACGGCGACGCCGAACAGCGTGATCGCCATCGTCAAAAGACGGATCAGGAATCTTTGCAGCAGCATGGTCGCCTGTATGCCTGGCGGAAAATGCGCGCCGTCATTGCGGACGGCGCGCGGCGATCCCTGGCCGATGTCAGGCCGGGGTCATCAGCGCCGGCAAAAGCGCGCCGGACACATGCTGCACGACATTGACGCCCTTGGCGTGCACGATCGGCTGCGCATACTGGATCAGCGGCAGCACATAGGCCTGTTCGGCGATGTATTTGTCGACAGCCTTCCAGCCGGCGATGCGCTTGGTCTCGTCCTTCTCGCCCCATAGCGGGTTGATCATGTCGATCAGATCCTGGCTGTCCCACACCGAATGCGGGCTCGGGCCATAGGTGGCAAAGCCGGTCGAGGTGGTCGGATCGCCGATGGCGTTGCCCCAATTGTAGAAGGCGGCCGGGGCCAGCTTGTCGGCGGCGCGCAGCTCGTAGTGCTTGGCGATCTCGTAGACCTCGATCGACGCCTCGATGCCGACCTTGCGCCACATGCCGACGATCGCCTGGACCATCTCGTAATCCTTGGGCTTGAAGCCCTTAGTCGTCTGAATCGTGAACTTGACCGGCTTCTCCGGCGAGTAGCCCGACGCGGCCAGCAATTCCCTAGCTTTTTCCAGATTGTGCTCGACCTTGATTGACGGGTCGTAGGCCTCGTATTCCGGCGTCTCCAGCGTATCGATCGGCTGGCCGTAGCCGCGCAGCAGCCGGTCGACGAGCAGCTTCTTGTCGACCGCCATCACCGCGGCCTGGCGGACGTTCTTGTCCAGCATCACGTCGATGTCGTTGAAGAAGATCATACCGATGTCGGAAACGTTGTTGCACGAGCCGGCAAGCCCGTCCTTGGCGATCAGGCGATCATATTCCTCATAGGGGATTTCGAGCGTCACCTGCGAAGAACCGGACTCGATTTCGGCAACGCGGCTCGCTGCGTCGGTGACGAACTTGATCGTCACATTCTCGAAAGCCGGCTTGCCGCCCCAGTAGTTCGGGTTGGCCTTGAGCCGCAGGAAGGCGTTGCGCTCGAACTTGTCGACCATGTAAGGGCCGGTGCCGATCGGGGCTTTCTCGAAGCCTTCGGCGCCGACCTTCTCGTAGTAGGCCTTCGGCATGATGTAGCCGGTCAGGAACGACATCCACTTAAAATACACCGGGTCGAACTGCACGACATCGCCAGTGATCTTGTTGCCGGCGATCTTGAAGTTGTTGACGTTCTTCCAGACGAACTGGATCGGATTCCCGGTCTTTTCGTCGCCCGCCCGCTGCAGCGACCACACCACGTCCTCGGCGGTGAACGGCGAGCCGTCATGCCAGGTGACGCCCTCGCGCACCGTCATCATGATCTTGCTGCGGTCGTCGTTCCAGCCCCATTCGGTGAGCAGGCCCGGCGCAAAGGAAAGGTCCGGCTTCTGCGGGATGAACTGATCGAACACCGACTGGTAGAGGCCCTGGATCGTCGGGTTGACCGCCGAAGGCCCGGTTGTCGGGTCCCAGGACGGCAGGTTGACGTTGTAGGCGATGGTCAGTTCGCCGGCTGCCTTGGCTATTTGCGGCAGGCCGATGACGGTGGCGCCAAGTGCTGCTGCGCCATATCCGAGCAATTCTCGTCTGTTGATTGTCATGGTCGTTCCCCTGTTGGTTTTCTATGCGCGTCGTTATCATGCAGTGGGTTCAGGCTCCTTGGGCAACCGCGCATTGCCTCTCCTTCACCCGCAAGTGTTTTGAATTCTACCTCCCGCCGAGCTGTTGGGCGAGCATATAGCCCGAGGCCGCGCCTGTGCCGGCGCCCGGCCATGTTGCGGCACCGGTGAGATGCAAATTCATGACCGGCGTATTCCAGCCGGCAAAGCCGCGCGCCGGACGAAACAGGAAATTCTGCGCCAGATGATGGCTGCCGCAAATCTGGTCGCCGCCGACGAGGTTGGGGTTCTCGCGTTCGAGGTCGAGGGGCGAGAACACGGCACGGCCGAGGATATTCCGGCGAAGGTTGGGCGCATAGGTCTCGATGATGTCGAGAACGCGCTCGGCGTAGCGTTCTTTGACCTGATCCCAATGAGCTGGCGCGATCTTGCCGGCCGCATCGCTAATGATTTCGGCGGGCAGCATCCGCACCTGTACCCACAGAACGTGCTTGCCTTCCGGCGCCCGCGATGCATCGACCGCACTCGGCTGGCCGACGACAAGGACCGGCTCGTCCGGCAGCATGCCGGATATTGCCTGCTGATAGGTCCGCGACATGGCGTCGAGCGACGGCGAAAGATGGACGTAGGCGAATTGCCGAAGCTCGGCGCCGGCGCGCCAGTCCGGCAGATCGTCAAGCGCCAGATGGATCATCATCGTGCCCGGCGCATGTCGGAATTTTTTCATCGCCGTGTCGAAGCCGGCGTCGCCGGAACCATCAGGCAAAAGCTTTCCGGTTAGCGCCCCGGGTGCAACGCCGGCGATCACAGCCTTGGTGGCAGTATGGGTCTCGCCGGAAGCAAGCCGCACGCCTGTCGCTCGGCCGCCGGACACCGTGATCTCGGCCACCTCAGCACCGGTGCTAATCTGGCCGCCGGCAACGGTGACCATGCCGGTCAGCGCGCGGATGATGGTGTCGGCGCCGCCCTTGCCGAGCACCATGCCGAAGCACTGGTTGGCCATCGATTCCAGATAGGGGAACACCGCGCCGCCGGCGATGTCAGGGGCGAAGTCGAGATGCATGCCCCAGGTGGCGAGCGTCGCCCTGACATGCGGCGACTCGAAATTCTCCTCGAGCCACGAGCGTGGTGATGAGAGCAGCAGCCGGCCGGTGTCGAGCGCGCCGGCAAGGCCCTTCTTGCGCCACAGGTTCCATGCGGTGCCGGCCAGCGCCCGCCCGCTCATCTGTGAGCCGAGCAGCCGAAACAGATGCTCGGCTTCCCCCGGGAAGGCACCGACCAGCCGGCGCCATGTGGCGGCGTCGGTTGCGGAAAAAGTTGCCATGCGCGACGCGGTCTTTTCCAGATCGTTGCTGACGCCGAACCACCGTCCGTCGGGAAAGGCGCTGGCAAAGCAATCGGCGACCGGCGCAAATTCCAGCCCATGGCTTTTCAATTCATTTGCATATTTCTTGTGAAAGGCCGAGCCGGCGAACAGGCTCAGATTCATCGCGCCGAAATCGTGCCGGAAGCCCGGAAGCGTGAATTCGCGGCTCTGGACAGCGCCGCCGATAGTTGCGCTGCGCTCAAAAATCCCGGGGTTCCAACCTTTGAGCGCCAGATGCGCGGCGCATGCCAAACTGTTGTGGCCTGCCCCGACGAATATGGCGTCAAACTCGCTCACACCCACCCAACCCATTTCCTTTATGCTTAAAGATAATTGCAGATGCATATGTTTTAGTCTAGTAGGATATTAAAGGCCGCGAAGAGCCTTGATCATCACCAAGAAAGAGGGAATAGAGACCATGGACACGCAACAACTCCTCGGCGAGGTCGCCGGCCAGCTTCTTTCAGGTACCATCCAGGTGGTCGACCTGACGGCGCCGCTCGGGCCCAACACGCCGCTGATCAAGCTGCCGCCGGAGCTGGCGGTGGACACGCCGAAGGTCGAGATCCACGCCATCTCCCACTATGACAAGAACGGTCCGTGGTGGGCATGGAACTGGCTGAAGCTCGGCGAACATTCGGGCACGCATTTCGACGCGCCGCAGCACTGGATTACCGGCAAGGATTATCCGGACGGTGCCACCGACACCATTCCGGTTCAGAATTTCGTCGGCCCGGTCAATGTCATCGACTGCTCGAAGCAAGCCGCCGCCGACAACGATTTCCTCCTCACAGTCGACCACATCAAGGCGTGGGAAGCCGAGCACGGCCCGATTAACGCCGGCGAATGGGTGGTGATGCGCACCGACTGGTATAAGCGCAACGGCTCGGAAGCCGAATTCCTCAACGCCGACGAGACCGGACCGCACACCCCCGGACCGACGGCCGAGGCCATCCAGTACCTGATCAGCAAAGACATCAAGGGCTGGGGCAGCGAGACGATCGGCACGGATGCTGGCAAAGCAGGGGGAATGGAGCCGCCATTCCCGGCGCACAGCCTGATGCACAAGGCGAACCGCTACGGCCTCGCCAGCTTGTGCAATCTCGACCGGCTGCCGCCGAAAGGCGCGATCCTGATCGCCGCACCGCTCAAAATCGAGCACGGCACCGGCAGCCCGATCCGCGCGCTGGCTCTGGTGCCAAGGCATTAGGACGAGGTGGCGGTCTTCGGGAGAAGATCATGCTTGTAGGCAATGCTGTAGTGACGGATTTGGAGCGGCAGCCTTGTAGCGCTGTCGCTCTACGGCGCCCCCCTCTGTCCAGCCGGACAGTCCGGCAGGACAGAGGGGGGCGCGAAGGAACGCCAACCCGCGCAATTGACTCCAACCTCCCGAGGACGAGGAGCAATCGCAGATGAACGCGCCCGATCACATCATCGTCGGCAGCGGCATCAACGCGCTGGTCTGCGCGGCGATGCTTGGCGGCAAGGGGGCAAAGGTGCTGGTGCTCGAGCGCAACGACCGCATCGGCGGTTGCATGCGCACCGAGGAGATCACCGCGCCCGGCTTCATCCACGACGTGATGGCGACGACCTTCGTACTGTTCATCACCTCGCCTGCCTATGCGGCGCTGGGCAAGGATCTGGCGCGGCACGGCCTGGAATTCTGCAACACCAGCACGCCGACCGGCGTGCTGCGGCCGGACGGCAGCTATGCCATCCTACGCACCGATCGGCCCGCCAATGTCGCGGCTGCCAATGCGCTTGCCGCAGGCGATGGCGACCGGCACGGCAGCGACGTCGGCGAGATCGAGCGCAATGCCGGCCTGCTGTTCGGGCTGCTCGGCGGCAGCCTGTGGTCTTACCCCACGACCAGGCTGCTGGCGGGCGAAGCCTGGCGGCGCGGCCCGCGCGGCCTTGCCGCCTTTCTCGGCGATGCGTTGGTGCCGGCGCGCGGCTGGCTGGAGAACACTTACCAGTCGGAGATCACCCGGGCGCTGTGGGCGCCCTGGGTGCTGCATGCCGGCCTTGGGCCTGAAGACGCGTTCTCCGGCCAGATCGCCAGGGTTATCGCCTTTGCGCTGGAAGCTGCCGGCGCGCCGATCGTCAAGGGCGGCGCTAGGAATCTGCTGTCCGCCTTCGAAGCGCTGATCAAGGAGCGCGGCGGCGTGATCCGAACTGAAGGGGACGTTGCCTCCATCATCCAGAGCGGAGGCCGAGCCACCGGCGTACGGCTGACTTCGGGCGAAACGGTCACCGCGAAGAAGAGCGTGATCTGCTCGGTCACGCCGACCCATCTCTACGGGCGGCTGCTCGGCGACGCGGCTCCGAAAGCCGACCTCGAGGCGGCGCAGAAATACCGCTACGGCAAGGGCAATTTCCAAATACACTATGCCCTTGACAAGCCGCCCGCATGGCGCGGCGAGGGCCTGGCAAAGGTCGCGCTGCTGCATCTGACACCGGGGCTCGACGGCGTGTCGAAAGCCTGCAACGAGGCCACGCGCGGCACGCTGCCGGAGGTGCCGACCATCTGCGTCGGCCAGCCGCATGCGCTCGATCCTTCGCGCTGTCCGGAAGGCAAGGCGATCCTGTGGCTGCAACTGCCCGAGGCGCCACGCCATATCAAGGGCGATGCCGCCGGCAAACTGCAGACACCGGCGGACGGCCGCTGGACCGACGCGCTGCGCGAAGCCTACGCGAACCGTGTCGAGGCGATCCTCGCCAGCCATATCGATGGATTCAAGGACAGCGTCATTGCACGCCGCGCCTATTCGCCGGCCGATCTGGAAGCGATCAACGTCAATCTGGTCGGCGGCGATCCCTATGGCGGCTCATCGACCATCGACCAGTCGTTCCTATGGCGCCCGTTCAAAACGAGCCGCAATCACGACACCGGGATCAAGGGCCTCTACCATATCGGCGCCTCGACCCATCCCGGCGCCGGGCTTGGCGGCGGTTCCGGCTTTCTGCTGGCGGGGAGGCTGTGATGGAACAGAAGGTTGAAAAGCGCCAGCGCATCTCGACACTGGGCCAGATCGGACTGCAGCAATTCGCGCCCTATCTGATGAACCGCATCATGGGCCGCTACAACGCCACCTTGCGCGACGATTTTCGCAAGCAGGGCCTGACCATCCCACAGGTGCGCACACTCGCCGTGCTGTCGGTCGCCGACGGCGTCACCGTCAACGATCTCTCGGTCTACACGGTCATCGAACAATCCACGTTGAGCCGGACGCTCGACACGCTGGAAGGGCAAGGGTTTGTGCGGCGGGAGCAGGGGGTCACCGACAGCCGCATCCGCCATGTGTTCCTGACCGACGAGGGTCGCGCCGAGTTCGGCCGCGCCTGGCCGGCCATGCACGACGCGTTCGAGGCGATGTTCGACGACGTCGACGATGCCGAATATGCGGCGCTGATCGCGACGCTGCAGAAGATGCTGAAGAACATTCGCAAGCACGACATTTGATCTTACGCGCTGCCGGATGCCGGCGGTAACGGAAGGAGCCCAAAATGGCCGAACGGTCTTTTGCCAAGGAAGTCGAAAAGCTCAGGCTCGGCGCCGGCGAGGAGTTTTCCGGCGAGGGCATTCTCGCCATCACCAAGGCGCTGCTGCAATGCGGCGTCGGCTATGTCGGCGGCTATCAGGGCGCGCCGATCAGCCATCTGATGGATGTGCTGGCCGATGCGCAGGACATTCTGGGCGAGCTCGGCGTGCATTTCGAGGCGAGCGCCTCGGAAGCCACCGCCACCGCCATGCTGGCCGCATCTGTGCATTATCCGATCCGCGGTGCGGCGACCTTCAAGTCGACAGTCGGCACCAATGTCGCGTCGGACGCGCTCGCCAATCTCGCCTCGGGCGGCGTCACCGGCGGCGCGCTGATCATCGTCGGCGAGGACTATGGCGAAGGCTCTTCGATCATGCAGGAGCGCAGCCACGCCTTTGCCATGAAAAGCCAGGTCTGGCTGCTCGACCCGCGGCCGAACCTGCCGTCGATCGTCAAGGCGGTGGAGGACGGCTTCGAGCTGTCCGAGGTTTCCAACACGCCTGTCATGCTGCAGGTCCGCATCCGCTGCTGCCACGTCCATGGCCGTTTCATCGCCAAGGACAACAAGCGGCCGACCATGACGGTGGCTGATGCGCTCGACGCGCCGCGCCGCGACACCGGCCGCATCGTGCTGCCGCCCGCCTCCTTCCTACACGAGAAGGAAAAGGTGCAGAAACGCTGGCCAGCGGCGGTCGATTTTATCCGCAAGAATAAGATCAACGAGTTCTTCGGTCCCGAGCACGGCTCGGTCGGCATCGTCATGCAGGGCGGCATGTACAATTCGGTCGTCCGAGCGCTGCAACGGCTAAGCCTTGCCGACACCTATGGTGTGACAGACGTGCCGCTCTACGTGCTGAATGCCGTCTATCCCTTGGTCGACGACGAGTTCCTGTCCTTCTGCGAGGGCAAGGACGCTGTGCTCGTCGTCGAGGAAGGCCAGCCCAATTATATCGAGCAGGCTTTCGCATCGATGCTGCACAAGGCCGGGCGTGGCACGAAACTCGTCGGCAAGGAGCACCTGCCGATGGCCGGCGAATACACCGGCCAGGTCATGCTCGACGGCATCGGATCGTTCCTGCGCGCCACCATCCCGCACCTGCTGCCGGGCGAAGTCCGCGCGCCGAACAAGATCGGCGACGGGCTCGATACCGCCGACCTGATCAACGTCGTTCCGGGCCGTCCGCCCGGCTTCTGCGTCGGCTGTCCGGAACGGCCGATCTTCGCCGCCACCAAGCTGGTCGAGCAGGAGCTCGGCAAGCACCACATCGCCTCCGACATCGGCTGCCATCTGTTTTCGATCATGCCGCCTTTCGAGCTTGGCGCTACTACCATGGGCTACGGGCTGGGGCCGGCCTCGGCCTCAGCGTTCAATTCGCCCGATGCCAAGCGCCGGTCGATCTCCTTCGTCGGCGACGGCGGCTTCTGGCACAACGGCCTGACCTCGTCGATCGGCAACGCCGTGTTCAACAAGAACGACGGCGTCATCGTCATCGTCGACAATTTCTATTCGGCGGCGACGGGAGGGCAGGACATTCTTTCATCCCGCGCCGGCAACAAGACGAAATCGACCAAGCATCCGATCACCGAGGCGGTGAAGGGCATGGGCGTCAAATGGCTGCGCCACATCGACCGCACCTATGACGTGACCAAGATGCAGGACATGCTGCGCGAGGCGCTGACGACGGACGAGAAGGGCCCAAAAGTCATCGTCGCCTCGTCCGAATGCATGCTGAACCGGCAGCGCCGCGAAAAGCCGCTGGTCGACAAGGCGATCAAGGGCGGGAAAAGGATCGTCAAGCCGAAATTCGGCGTCGACGAGGACATCTGCACCGGCGACCATGCCTGCATGCGGCTTTCTGGCTGCCCGTCGCTGTCGGTGAAGTCGCTGGACGATCCGCTGCGCGACGATCCGGTGGCGCATATCGACCAGAGCTGCGTCGGCTGCGGCAATTGCGGCGAGGTTGCCGATGCGGCGGTGCTGTGCCCGTCCTTCTACCGCGCCGACGTGGTGCACAATCCCAGCCGCTGGGACCGTTTCCTCGAAGCCGCGCGTCGCGCCACGATCAGCCTCTTGCAGCGGCGCCGTGAAAGCCGGCGCCTGACATTCGCCGATGCTTGACGCCGTTCCCTCATCGCGCTCGAACGCCGGTGCTCCCGAAGGCGAGCGCGTCATTAAGCTTGCCGTGCTGGCGGTCGGCGGCCAGGGCGGCGGCGTGCTCGCCGACTGGATCACCGACGTTGCCGAACGCAATGGCTATGTCGCGCAATCGACCTCGGTCGCCGGCGTCGCCCAGCGCACCGGCGCCACGATCTACTATGTCGAAATGTGCCGCGACACCGGCCGCCTGCCGGTCTTTGCGCTGTCGCCCTCGCAGGGCGACGTCGACATCTTGATCGCCGCCGAACTGATGGAAGCCGGCCGCGCCATCATCCGCGGCTTCGTCACGCCGGAGCGCACGACGCTGATTGCCTCGTCGCATCGCATCGCCGCGGTCTCGGAAAAGATCGAGCCCGGCGATGGCCGCGCCTCGTCCTCAAAGGTGCATGCCACGGCTGAAACGGCGGCCAAGCGCTTCGTCGCCTTCGACATGGAGAAGATCGCCGCCGACAACGGCTCGATGATCTCGGCCAGCCTGCTCGGCGCGCTGGCCGGCTCCGATGTCTTGCCGTTCACACGCGAGAGCTATGAACAGGCGATCAGTGCCGGCGGCCGCGGCGTGAAGGCCAGCCTCGCCGCCTTCGGCGTGTCCTTTGATCGCGCCCGCGACATCCCGAACACGCCACCTCTGGGCGACAAGATCGCAGAGCCGAAAGCTGCTGAAACCGGCTCGGGCGCGGCGGCAAAGGTGAGCGGCCCGGAAAGCCTGTTGAAGGGCTGGCAGGACCTTGCGGCGCGCGTCGATGCGCTACCGCTTCCCCTGCACGACATGGCGTTTCGCGGTCTGAAAAAAGTCGTCGACTATCAGGACATCGCCTATGGCGGCGAGTATCTCGACCGGCTCGACCGGGCCGTCGCTCTGGACAATGCCGAACATGACTACGCGCTGTCGATATCAGCGGCAAAGCATTTGGCCAACGCCATGTGCTACGACGACATGATCCGCGTCGCCGACCTGAAGACGCGTTCGACGCGCGACAAGCGGGTGCGCCGCGAGGTCGGTGTCAAGGAGGGAACGATCCTCCAGGTGACCGAATATTTCCATCCGCGCATCGAGGAATTCTGCGGCACGCTGCCGTCCGGCCTCGGCAGTTACATCGAGGCGCGGCCGAAGCTTGCCGCCTTCCTTGACCGCCGCATCAACCATGGCCGCCGCATCCGCACCGACAGTTTCGCCGGCTTCGTCGCACTGTGGTTCATCGGCGGCCTGCGTCGCTGGCGCCGTCGCCTGCTGCGCCACAAGGTCGAGACCGCACATCTCGAGCGCTGGTATGCGCTGGCGCTCGGCCATGTCAGGGAGGACTACGCACTCTCCGTCGAAATCCTCAACTGTCGCCGCCTGATCAAGGGCTACAGCGACACCCATGCCCGCGCCCAGTCGAAATTCGACCGCGTGCTGTCGGCACTCGATCTGCTCAAGGGCCGCGCCGACGCCGCCGACTGGATCAGGCGCCTGCGCGAAGCAGCACTCAAGGACGAGAAGGGCGACATGCTCGACGGCGCGCTGAAGACGGTGGCGTCGCTGGGCGATGGCGCCGCGTCGTCCAGCTGAGCGGTGAAATAACTGGTGCCGCTGATACAGCTCCAGAACAGGAATTCAGTGGAAGTGCTGATCGACAGCTTCCTCGACTCAAACTGTGCGAGGTTCCCGGGCAAGCTCCGCGCAGCCCGTCTGACCATCATTTCACGAATCCCATCGCGGGCATGAAAAAGTGGCGCTAAGTAAGGTCAATTAGCGAGTTCGCTTCCTATCCGACCCCATGCACCATCGACAACGTCTCTAGAGCGCTTCGCCTTTTGACTGAATCTGGATTCCCAAGTTTGCGCAAATCAGATTCGATGTCC
>NZ_JBSPTO010000046.1:0-24013 GCF_053850215.1 Mesorhizobium sp. f-mel | reverse complement strand
GATCGACATGGCCAATCGTGCCGATGTTCACATGAGGCTTTGTACGCTCGAATTTACCTTTTGCCATGTGATCTCTCCATTCCTGCTCGCCCGTGCGGGCTTTGAATTAAGTTAGCGCTGCAACCCGTTCGGGCTACGCGTATTTCTTCTGGACTTCCTGAGCGACCGCGGTCGGCACCGGCTCGTAGTGATCGAACTGCATCGTGTAGGCCGCGCGGCCTTGGCTCATCGAGCGCAAATTGTCGACGTATTTGAACATGTTGGCGAGCGGCACCATTGCGTTGATGACCACCGCCACGCCACGGGCTTCCTGGCCTTGGATCTGGCCGCGACGGCCGTTCAGGTCGCCGATGACGCTGCCGACATAATCTTCCGGCGTCACCACTTCGACCTTCATGATCGGCTCGAGCAACTGCACGCCAAGCCTGGGCGCCGCTTCACGGAAGCAGGCACGGCCAGCGATTTCGAAGGCCAGAACGCTGGAATCCACGTCGTGGTAGGCACCATCGATCAGCGTCGCCTTGACGCCGATCATCGGGAAGCCGGCGAACGGGCCCGACGTCATGACGCTGTTGATGCCCTTTTCGACGCCGGGGATGTATTCCTTCGGCACAGCGCCGCCAACGATCTTGGATTCGAACAGGAATTCGCTGCTTTCCGGATTTGGCTCGAAAAGAATTTTGACGCGAGCGAACTGACCGGTGCCGCCGGTCTGCTTCTTATGGGTGTAGTCCTGCTCTTGGCTGCGGGTGATCGTCTCGCGATATGCCACCTGCGGCGCGCCGACATTGGCCTCGACCTTGAACTCGCGGCGCATGCGGTCGACGATGATGTCGAGGTGGAGCTCGCCCATGCCGGAAATGATCGTCTGGCCTGATTCCTCGTCGGTCTTGACGCGGAAGGACGGGTCCTCGGCAGCCAGGCGATGCAGCGCAAGGCCCATCTTTTCCTGGTCGTTCTTGGTCTTCGGCTCAATCGCGATCTGGATGACCGGATCGGGGAACTCCATGCGCTCGAGAATGACCGGATGCAGCGGATCGCAGAGCGTGTCGCCCGTGGTCGTGTCCTTGAGGCCGGCCAAGGCGACGATGTCGCCGGCGAAAGCCTCTTCGACGTCAGCGCGCGAATTCGCATGCATCTGCAGCATACGACCGATGCGCTCCTTCTTGCCCTTGACCGTGTTGTCGACCGAGATGCCCTTGGTGAGCTTGCCCGAATAGATGCGGGCGAAAGTGAGCGAGCCGACGAACGGGTCGTTCATGATCTTGAAGGCGAGCATCGACAGCGGCTCATTGTCGTCGGCATGACGCTCGATCTCGGCGTCGGTCTTGGCGTCGACACCCTTGATGGCCGGAACGTCGGCCGGCGACGGCAGGTATTCAACAACGGCGTCGAGCAGCGGCTGCACGCCCTTGTTCTTGAAGGCCGAGCCACAGAACATCGGGTAGAATTTCACCGCAATGGTGCCCTTGCGGATCAGCGCACGGATCTCGTCATTGTCGGGCATCTTGCCTTCGAGGTAATTCTCAAGCGCCGTCTCGTCCATTTCGACGGCGGCCTCGATCATCTTCTCGCGGTATTCTTCCGCACGAGCCTTGAGATCGTCCGGGATCTCGACGACGTCCCAGGCAGCGCCCAGCGTTTCGTCGCGCCAGACCAGCGCGTTCATCTCGACGAGGTCGACGATGCCCTTGAACTCGGTCTCTGCACCGATCGGCAGCTGCATGACGACGGCATGCGCGCCGAGGCGCGAGCCGATCATCTCGACCGAGCGGTAAAAATCGGCGCCGATCTTGTCCATCTTGTTGCAGAAGATCATGCGCGGCACGCGGTATTTGTCGGCCTGGCGCCAGACGGTTTCCGTCTGCGGCTCGACACCGGCATTGGCGTCGAGCAGCGCAATGGCGCCGTCGAGCACGCGCAGCGAACGCTCAACCTCGATGGTGAAGTCGACGTGGCCGGGGGTGTCGATGATGTTGAAGCGGTGCATCTTGCCGTCACGACCCTTCCAGAAGGTCGTGGTCGCGGCGGACGTGATGGTGATGCCGCGTTCCTGCTCCTGCTCCATCCAATCCATGGTGGCAGCGCCGTCATGGACCTCGCCGATCTTGTGCGACTTGCCCGTGTAGTAGAGGACGCGCTCGGTGGTCGTCGTCTTGCCGGCGTCGATATGCGCCATGATACCGAAATTGCGGTAGTCTTCGATTTTATATTCGCGGGCCATGGGAGGTGCCTCTTCAGTCTCGTTCGCGCTTTACCAGCGGTAGTGCGCGAAGGCGCGGTTGGCTTCTGCCATCTTGTGGGTGTCTTCACGCTTCTTGACGGCGGTGCCGCGGTTGTTGGCCGCGTCCATCAGCTCGCCGGAGAGGCGGTCGACCATCGTGGTCTCGTTGCGGTTGCGGGCGGCAGCGATCAGCCAGCGGATGGCCAGCGCCTGACGGCGCTCGGGGCGCACATCGACCGGAACCTGGTAGGTGGCGCCACCGACGCGGCGCGAACGCACTTCCACATGCGGCGCGACATTGTCGAGCGCTTGATGGAAGACGGTGACCGGCTCCTGCTTGGTCTTCGACTGAACCTGGTCGAGCGCGCCGTAGACGATGGTCTCGGCAACCGACTTCTTGCCGTCATACATGACGGCGTTCATGAACTTGGTGACGATCAGATCGCCGAACTTCGGGTCCGGATTGATCTCACGCTTTTCTGCACTGTGACGACGGGACATTTTTTCTCTGCCTCAATTCTGCGTGGTGGCCTGGACCCCGGATCGTCGCCTGGCGCCGTCCGGGATGACCTCGGCTACGCTTCGGTCACTTCGGACGCTTGGCGCCGTATTTCGAACGGCGCTGCTTGCGGTTCTTCACACCCTGCGTGTCGAGCACGCCGCGGATGATATGGTAGCGAACGCCTGGAAGATCCTTGACGCGGCCGCCGCGGATCATGACCACGGAGTGCTCCTGAAGGTTGTGACCTTCGCCGGGGATATAACCGATCACTTCAAAACCATTGGTCAGGCGGATCTTGGCCACCTTGCGCAGCGCCGAGTTCGGCTTCTTCGGCGTCGTGGTGTAGACGCGCGTGCAGACGCCCCGCTTCTGCGGGTTCTGCTGCATGGCCGGGACCTTGTTGCGCTTCACCGGCGCAATGCGCGGCTTGCGGATCAGCTGGTTGACGGTAGGCATTAAACCCTCTTGTCTCTCAATTCCGTGTCTCGCCCGGTCAGGGCCGCTAAAAGCGTCATTTCCATACGCAAATTCGGGCCACAAACCGCGCCTCGCGGTCTTGCCCGAACAAATGGCAGAGGAAGCGGAAGCCGCTTCATGCACGCCGGAAATGTCTTTTCGCTCGTAAAACGAACCCTGTTTGAGGCAAACTCCAAAGCGTGTCGCTTCGGAAGGGAGAGCCTCACATCGGTTCTGACTGGGCGGCTTCTACTCGCAAGCCTGTTGCCCGTCAACCCCGGGCCGCCAAATATTACGTTGAAACCGAGGCTTGGCAGCCATGCGAAAAGCGCATGTAATTTTCTTTCGCCATTTTGCAAGGGGAAGGAAGAAAGTGACCGGCTTTCGGCTGTTGCGCAGCCCTGCTTCATGCGAAAAAGGCGGCATGAACAGCGCAAATCCCCCCGCCCGGAGGAATCGGCCCGTGAACGACAATGATGAGCGCCCGGTCACCATCATCACCGGCCGGGCATGGAAAAAGAAGGGCGGCAGGCCGGAAGGCGTCCACCTCATGCTGGTCGCGCCCGACGACGATTCGGCGGTGCGCCGGGCGCTCGAATCGCTCGCGGCCGAAGGTTATGCCGAGGCGGAGCTCGACCAGATCGGCGACCTGGACGGCGTGCCCGACGAAGAGCCACACCTGTCCGCCTATCAGGGCGCGCTCGAAGGCGAAGTCTCGATCGTCACCTTCGACGTGCCAGTCTGAAGCAGGCCCAGTCTGAAGCAGGGCCAGTCTGAAGCAGGGCCAGTCTGAAGCAGGGCCGATCTGTTCGGGGTCTGTCTGAAACGAAGCCGATTTCGGCAGCCTGCGGGCAAGCTCCTGCCGCTTGCCCGACATCGGTTCTCTGCTAAGAACCATCGCTGCCAAGAGCAATTCATTTCCAATCCGCGGAGTCTCCCATGTCCAGGAACAACGACCCCATCAAGCTCGGCATCGTCGGGGTAGGAAAGATCGTCCGCGACCAGCATCTGCCGGCCTTGGCGAAGGACCAGGCCTACCGCCTCGTCGCCGCCGCCAGCCGGCACGGCAAGGTGGAAGACATCCCGAATTTCCCAACCATCGAGGCGATGCTCGACGCCGTGCCGGAGCTCGAGGCCGTATCGCTCTGCATGCCGCCGCAGTTCCGCTATGACGCCGCGCGGACAGCGCTGGAAGCGAAAAAACATGTCTTCCTGGAAAAGCCGCCCGGAGCCACGGTCAGCGAGGTCGAAGACCTGAAAGCACTGGCCGCGGCAAACGGCGTCTCGCTGTTCGCCAGCTGGCATTCGCGCTATGCGCCGGCGGTGGAAGCCGCGCGTGCATTTCTCGGCTCGACCCAGATCAGCTCAGCAGCCATCAACTGGAAGGAGGACGTGCGCCGCTGGCACCCGAACCAGGACTGGATCTGGGCGCCAGGCGGCTTCGGCGTGTTCGATCCCGGCATCAACGCGCTGTCGATTGCGACCCACATATTGCCGGCGATGTTCATCACCTCGGCAATTCTCGATTTTCCCGAAAACCGCGCGGCCCCGATCGCTGCACATATCGCCTTCCGCACCTCGAACGGCTTGCCGGTGACGATGGAGCTCGACTGGCGCCAGACCGGCCCGCAAAGCTGGGACATCCTGGCCGAGACGGACAAGGGCGCGATGCTGCTTTCGGGCGGCGGCTCAAAACTAGCGGTCGACGGCCGCGTCGTTCACGACGAGCCGGAAGCCGAATATCCGATGCTCTACAGGCGTTTCGCCGAGATCGTGCGCGCCGGCGTCTCGGACGTCGATCTTGCCCCGCTCCAGCATGTCGCCGACGCCTTCATGCTCGGCAAGCGCAACGTGGTGGAAGCGTTTTTCGATTGATGATTTGACCTTAGATGGCGGAGCCATTCAACGTCTGACCGTCTCTCCGGAAATATGTTTCGGCACCGTCGACAAAAACTCGAATTAGTTCCCCAAGATCTTCAACCCGGTTGTAGATCGGCTTGACGAGCCAGTTCGATGATCGATCGAGAAACCCGTATTTCCCGTCGAGTTTGCCTTCAGCAAGACCGTCAACCATTGGCCAAGCGACATCCAGCACTGGTTCGAGCACCCAAGATCCACGCATATTGATAAATCCAAAGCGATCTTCATATTCGACGGGAGCCATACCTTCTGAGTACCGGCGACCACTCTGGAAACGCGGCTCTACAACCCACGCGCCGGCACGGTCGATAAACCCCCATCCTTCGTCTTCAAGGGTGATGTCATCACCGGGATCGCCTCGCTGTACGCACGCAAATCCGTCAGAGAAACCCTCTGCGCGATGGAACTTTGGCTCGATAACCCATTTCCCATCTTGGTCAACATAGCCCTCGAGATATCCTCGGGCATCAGTCATCACGCCAGCAACAGCGAGCCGGCTCAAAGGGTCAGGTACAAAGAGGCGTCCGAAGGTCGGCGGAACAATCCAGCTTCCAGTCGTGCCAAGGTAGCCAAATAGTCCGCCTGGGAGCTTCGCGATTGCCGTGCCGCGATAGAACGCGCCGATCATTTCGTAGACGGGCGGAATTACCCAGCTCCCGGCGAAGTTTACGCATCCATACTTCTCCTCGAAAACAACGCTGCAGAGGCCGGACGAAAACCATGTCATAAACGAAAAACGCGGCTCAATGATCCAATTTCCCGCATCGTCGATAAGGCCCCAATTTCGATCCACCCGCGCTCGCACCGGACCTTCCCATAAGTGCTAAGCGTGGCAGTTCCCTCCGGAGCAGCCAACCAGTGGCCCCGCTTATTCAGGACCCCCCATCGATCGGCCGAAATCGCGGCGGCCCTGCCGCCGTGGAAACGGCTAGCCTTGTCAAAAGTCGGGTTGATGACCCAATCACCATTGCGATCAATGTATCCGATTTTGCCATTCGACTTAGAGCGCAGCGGCCACAACGCTTGATCGCCATCAAAAAAGGTCATGGGTGTTCTCGTTGGACCAAAACATGTGCCTGCAGGAATTTCCAGACTATGGATTCAGTAAAGACTTAAGACCGTTTGCACCAAACAAAAAAGCCGCCGGGTTGCCCCGACGGCTTTGTTGCCTGATATCTGTACCGCCGCGCTTACTGCGCGGCGGAAGCCATGTCGGTCAGCATCGGATCGGCGACCTCGACGCCCGACGCCTTGCGGCGCTCGTCGATGATCAACTCGTCGCGCGAGGTGGCGATGCGCCGGATCTGGCTCATCGTGCCGCCGGTGCCGGCCGGGATCAGCCGGCCGACGATGACGTTTTCCTTCAGCCCCTGCAGCATGTCGGTCTTGCCGGCAACCGCCGCTTCGGTCAGCACCCTGGTCGTCTCCTGGAAGGAGGCGGCCGAGATGAACGACGGCGTCTGCAGCGAGGCCTTGGTGATGCCCAAGAGCACCGGCTGGCCTTCGGCCGGCTTCTTGCCGTCCTCGACCAGGCGCTCATTGACCTCTTCCAGCTCGATCACGTCGACGTGGTCGCCCGGAATGTAGGTCGAGTCGCCCTGCGCAGTGATCTCGACCTTCTGCAGCATCTGGCGAACGATCACCTCGATGTGCTTGTCGTTGATCGACACGCCCTGCAGGCGGTAGACCTCCTGGATCTCGTTGACGAGGTAGGACGCAAGCGCCTCCACGCCCTTGATCGCCAGGATGTCGTGCGGCGCCGGATTGCCGTCGAGGATGTAGTCGCCCTTCTCGATGACGTCGCCGTCCTGGAGATGGAACGGCTTGCCCTTCGGGATCAGGTATTCGACCGGCTCAAGCGTCGAGTCATGCGGCTCGATGATAATGCGGCGCTTGTTCTTGTAGTCGCGGCCGAAGCGGATCGTGCCGTCGATCTCGGCGATGATGGCGTGATCCTTCGGACGACGTGCCTCGAACAGTTCGGCAACACGCGGCAGACCGCCGGTGATGTCCTTGGTCTTGGCGCTTTCCATCGGGATACGCGCCAGCACGTCGCCGGGGCGAACCTGTGCACCCGGCTCGACCGAAAGAATGGCCTCGACCGAGAGCAGGAAGCGAGCGTCGCCGCCCTTCGACAGTTTGCCGACCTTGCCCTTGGTGTCCTGGACGACGATCGCCGGCTTGAGATCGTTGCCGCGTGGCGTCGAACGCCAGTCGATGACCTCGCGCTTGGTGATGCCGGTCGATTCGTCGGCCGTTTCCTGGACGGAAATGCCATCGACCAGATCCTCGAACGCCACCTTGCCCTCGATTTCGGTGAGGACCGGGCGGGTATAGGGATCCCACTCGGCGATGCGCTGGCCGCGCTTCACCTTGTCGCCATCGTCCACGAAGATGCGCGAACCATAGGTGACACGGTGCGTGGCGCGCTCCTTGCCGGCCTCGTCGAGGATCAGCACCGCCATGTTGCGGCCCATGACCATCTGCTGGCCGTCGGAGTTGCGTACCACGTTGCGGTTGCGGATCTCGACCTTGCCCTCATACGAGGCTTCAAGGAACGACGAGTCCACCACCTGCGCCGTACCGCCCATGTGGAAGGTACGCATGGTGAGCTGGGTGCCCGGCTCGCCGATCGACTGCGCCGCGATGACGCCGACAGCCTCGCCCTGGTTGACCGGGGTGCCGCGGGCCAGATCGCGTCCGTAGCAGACCGCGCATACACCGACCCTGACGTCGCAGGTCAGCGCCGAGCGGATGCGGACCGACTGGACGCCGGCCTGTTCGATCTGCTCGACGTCGCGTTCGTCCATCAGCGTTCCGGCCTTGACCAAAACCTCACCCGTGACCGGATGAGTGATGTCGTCGAGCGCCGTGCGGCCGAGAACGCGCTGGCCGACGGAAGCGACGACCTGGCCGGCATCGACGATCGGCTGCATGGTGAGGCCTTTATCGGTGCCGCAGTCGACGGAGTTGACGATGCAGTCCTGCGCCACGTCGACCAGACGACGGGTGAGGTAACCCGAGTTCGCCGTCTTCAAGGCGGTGTCGGCCAGACCCTTACGGGCGCCGTGGGTCGAGTTGAAGTACTCGAGCACGGTCAGGCCTTCCTTGAAGTTCGAGATGATCGGCGTCTCGATGATTTCACCGCTAGGCTTGGCCATCAGGCCGCGCATACCGGCAAGCTGGCGCATCTGGGTGGGCGAGCCGCGCGCACCGGAGTGCGACATCATGTAAATCGAGTTCATCGGCTTTTGACGGCCATTATCCTCGAACTCGACCGCCTTGATGCGGGCCATCATCTCGTCGGCGACCTTTTCCGAGCACTTGGCCCAGGCGTCGACGACCTTGTTGTACTTCTCGCCCTGCGTGATCAGCCCGTCATTGTACTGCTGCTCGTATTCCTTGGCCAAAGCCTCGGTGTCGGAGACCAGCTTGATCTTGGCATCCGGGATCAGCATGTCGTCCTTGCCGAACGAAATGCCGGCGCGGCAGGCGTGGCTGAAGCCGAGGGCCATGATGCGGTCGCAGAAAATGACCGTCTCCTTCTGACCGCAATGGCGGTAGACGGTGTCGATCATCTTGGAGATGTTCTTCTTGGTCATCTCCTGGTTGGCGGTCTCGTACGGTACGTTGACGTTCTTCGGCAGAAGCTCGCCGATGATCATCCGGCCGGGCGTGGTGTCGTAAATCTTCGAAACGACCTTGCCGTCCGCATCGACCGTGCGGAAGCGGCCCTTGATCTTGGAGTGCAACGTCACCGCCTTGGTCTCGAGCGCGTGCTGAAGTTCGCCCATATCGGCAAACACCATGCCCTCGCCCGGCTCGTTCTGGTTGACGATCGAGAGATAGTAGAGACCCAGAACCATGTCCTGCGACGGCACGATGATCGGCGCGCCCGAAGCCGGGTGCAAGATGTTGTTGGTCGACATCATCAGCACGCGGGCTTCGAGCTGCGCTTCCAGCGACAGCGGCACGTGAACCGCCATCTGGTCGCCGTCGAAGTCGGCGTTGAAAGCCGTGCAGACCAGCGGGTGAAGCTGGATAGCCTTGCCTTCGATCAGGATCGGCTCGAACGCCTGGATGCCGAGGCGGTGCAGAGTCGGCGCACGGTTCAAGAGCACCGGATGCTCGCGAATGACCTCGTCGAGGATATCCCAGACCTCCGGACGCTCCTTCTCGACCAGCTTCTTCGCCTGCTTGACGGTCGAGGAATAACCCTTGGCGTCGAGACGGGCATAGATGAAGGGCTTGAACAGTTCGAGCGCCATCTTCTTCGGCAGGCCGCACTGGTGCAGCTTGAGCTCCGGACCGGTGACGATGACCGAGCGGCCGGAATAATCGACGCGCTTGCCGAGCAGGTTCTGGCGGAACCGGCCTTGCTTGCCCTTGAGCATGTCCGACAGCGACTTCAGCGGACGCTTGTTGGCGCCGGTGATGACACGGCCGCGACGGCCGTTGTCGAACAGCGCGTCAACGGCTTCCTGCAGCATGCGCTTTTCATTGCGCACGATGATGCCGGGCGCACGCAGCTCGATCAGCCGCTTCAGGCGGTTGTTGCGGTTGATGACGCGGCGATAGAGATCGTTGAGATCGGACGTGGCGAAGCGGCCGCCGTCCAGCGGAACCAGCGGGCGCAGGTCCGGCGGGATCACCGGTACCACCTTCATGATCATCCATTCCGGACGGTTGCCGGACTCCATGAAGTTCTCGACCACCTTGAGCCGCTTCAGATACTTCTTCTGCTTGAGCTCGGACGTGGTCGAAGCCAGCTCCGAACGCAGGTCGCCGGCGATCTTTTCCAGGTCCATGCCGGCCAGAAGGTCGTGGATGGCCTCGGCGCCGATCATGGCGGTGAAGCTATCTTCGCCATATTCGTCGACGGCCATCATGTACTCTTCCTCGCTGAGGAGCTGGTGCTCCTTCAGCGCGGTGAGGCCGGGCTCGGTGACGATGTAGTTCTCGAAGTAGAGAACGCGCTCGATGTCCTTCAGCGTCATGTCGAGCAGCGTGCCGATACGCGACGGCAGCGACTTCAGGAACCAGATATGGGCGACGGGCGCGGCCAGTTCGATATGGCCCATGCGCTCGCGGCGGACGCGCGACAGCGTGACTTCGACGCCGCACTTCTCGCAGATGACGCCCTTGTACTTCATGCGCTTGTACTTCCCGCACAGGCACTCGTAGTCCTTGATCGGACCGAAAATGCGCGCGCAGAAGAGGCCGTCACGCTCCGGCTTGAAGGTGCGGTAGTTGATGGTCTCCGGCTTCTTGATCTCGCCGAACGACCAGGACAGAATCTTCTCAGGGCTGGCGAGCGAGATCCGGATGGAATCGAACACCTGCGCAGGCGCCTGGGGGTTGAAGAGATTCATGACCTCTTGGTTCATGCCGTTCTCCTTTTCGGGGTCCTCGAAAACCCCTTGCATCTAGCGCGGGCCAAACGCCCGCCGACTTGATCGGCCATCGGCCGAAGAATTTGGTGCGTCCGGTCGCGGAAGCCGCGACCGGACGTCTTGCTCACTCGGCCGCGTCGGGCAGCCGAACCGGGCTGTCGTCCAGCTTGGTGTTCTCCAGCTCGACATTGAGGCCCAGAGAACGCATTTCCTTGACGAGAACGTTGAAGCTCTCTGGGATGCCGGCCTCGAACGTGTCGTCGCCTCTGACGATCGCCTCGTAGACCTTGGTGCGGCCGGCAACGTCATCCGACTTCACCGTCAGCATCTCCTGCAGCGTGTAGGCGGCGCCGTACGCTTCGAGCGCCCAGACCTCCATCTCGCCGAAGCGCTGGCCACCGAACTGCGCCTTGCCGCCCAGCGGCTGCTGGGTAACGAGCGAGTACGGCCCGATCGAACGCGCGTGGATCTTGTCGTCCACAAGGTGGTGAAGCTTGAGCATATATATGTAGCCCATCGTCACCTTGCGATCGAACGGCTCGCCGGTGCGTCCGTCATATAGCTGCGACTGACCGCTGGTGTGCAGGCCCGCCTGCTCCAGCATGATGTTGATGTCGGCCTCGTGCGCGCCGTCGAACACCGGTGTCGCGATGGAGACGCCGCGGCGCATCTGCTCGCTGAGGCGAACGACGCTCTCGTCGTCATAGTCGCGGATCGGCTCGTTGCGGTCGTTCGCCGGCATGAAGCTCTCGAGTGTCTTGCGCAGCGGCTTGATGTCGCCGCCTGTCTTGTACGCGTCGATCAGCTCGCCGATCTTCCTGCCCATTCCGGCGCAAGCCCAGCCCAGATGCGTCTCCAGGATCTGGCCGACATTCATGCGGCTCGGCACACCCAGCGGGTTGAGCACGATATCGGCATGCGTGCCGTCCTCGAGGAACGGCATGTCCTCGACCGGAACGATCCGCGAGACGACACCCTTGTTGCCGTGCCGGCCGGCCATCTTGTCGCCGGGCTGCATCTTGCGCTTCACGGCCACGAAGACCTTGACCATCTTCATGACGCCGGGAGGCATCTCGTCGCCGCGCTGGACCTTCTCGACCTTGTCCATGAAGCGCTGTTCGAGCGCCTTCTTGGAATCGTCGTACTGGCCACGCAGGGCTTCCAGTTCGCTCTGGAGCTTTTCGTTCTCCACCGCAAACTGCCACCACTGCGAACGCGGATACTCGTCGAGCGTGTCCTTCGACAGCTTCGAGCCCTTCTTGAAGCCCTTCGGCCCGGCAATCGCGTCCTTGCCGACGAGAACGTCGGACAGGCGCGAATAGACGTTGCGGTCGAGGATCGCCTGCTCGTCGTCGCGGTCCTTGGCGAGGCGTTCGATCTCCTCGCGTTCGATCGCCATGGCGCGCTCGTCCTTCTCCACACCGTGGCGATTGAAGACGCGCACTTCGACGACGGTGCCGAAGGTTCCGGGCGGCATGCGCATCGAGGTGTCGCGCACGTCCGATGCCTTTTCGCCAAAGATGGCGCGCAGAAGCTTTTCTTCCGGCGTCATCGGGCTTTCGCCCTTCGGTGTGATCTTGCCGACCAGGATGTCGCCCGGCTGCACTTCCGCACCGATATAGACGATGCCGGCCTCGTCGAGGTTCTTCAGCGCTTCTTCCGAGACGTTGGGAATGTCGCGCGTGATCTCCTCCGGCCCGAGCTTGGTGTCGCGCGCCATGACCTCGAACTCCTCGATATGGATCGAGGTGAAGACGTCGTCGGCGACGATGCGCTCGGACAAGAGGATCGAGTCCTCGTAGTTGTAGCCGTTCCACGGCATGAACGCGACCAGCACGTTGCGGCCGAGCGCCAGATCGCCGAGTTCGGTCGACGGACCGTCGGCGATGATGTCGCCCTTGTTGACCCGGTCACCCATGCGCACCAGCGGACGCTGGTTGATGCAGGTGTTCTGGTTCGAACGCTGGAACTTCATCAGCCGGTAGATGTCGACGCCCGACTTGCCGGGATCGAGATCTTCCGTGGCGCGGATAACGATACGCGTTGCGTCCACCTGGTCGACGATACCGCCGCGGCGGGCGCCAATGGCGGCGCCCGAGTCACGGGCGACGATCGGCTCCATGCCGGTGCCGACAAACGGCGCTTCGGCGCGCACCAGCGGCACGGCCTGCCGCTGCATGTTCGAGCCCATCAGAGCGCGGTTGGCGTCGTCATTCTCGAGGAACGGGATCAGGGCCGCTGCCACCGACACCATCTGCTTCGGCGACACGTCCATCAGATCGACGTTTTCGCGCGGCGCCATCATCACTTCGCCGGCATTGCGGCAAATGACGAATTCGTCGACGAAACCACCATTCTTGTCGAGCTCGGCATTGGCCTGCGCGACGTGGTGCTTGGCCTCTTCCATCGCCGACAGATAGACGACCTCATTGGTCAGCTTGCCGTTGACGATCTTGCGGTACGGGCTCTCGATGAAGCCGTACTTGTTGACGCGCGCGAAGGTGGCCAGCGAGTTGATCAGACCGATATTCGGGCCTTCCGGCGTCTCGATCGGGCAGATGCGGCCGTAATGCGTCGGGTGCACGTCGCGCACCTCGAAACCGGCGCGCTCGCGGGTCAGACCACCGGGTCCAAGCGCCGAGAGACGGCGCTTGTGGGTGATCTCCGACAGCGGGTTGGTCTGGTCCATGAACTGCGACAGCTGCGAGGAACCGAAGAACTCGCGCACGGCGGCAGCCGCCGGCTTGGCGTTGATCAGGTCCTGCGGCATCACCGTGTCGATCTCGATCGAGGACATGCGTTCCTTGATTGCGCGCTCCATGCGCAGCAGGCCGACGCGGTACTGGTTCTCCATCAGCTCGCCGACCGAGCGCACGCGGCGATTGCCGAGATTGTCGATGTCGTCGATCTCGCCCTTGCCGTCGCGCAGTTCGACCAGTGTCTTGACCACGGCCAGGATGTCGTCCTTGCGCAGCACGCGGACGGTGTCCTCGGCCTTGAGCTCGAGGCGCATGTTCATCTTGACGCGGCCGACGGCCGACAGATCGTAGCGCTCGCTGTCGAAGAACAGCGAGTTGAACATGGCTTCGGCGGTTTCGAGCGTCGGCGGCTCGCCGGGGCGCATGACGCGGTAGATGTCGAACAGCGCGTCCTGGCGGCTTTCGTTCTTGTCGACGTTGAGCGTGTTGCGGATATAGGCGCCGACATTGACGTGGTCGATGTCGAGAACCTTGATCTCGTCGTCGCCGGCGCTGAGAAGCACCTTCAGCGTCTTTTCGTCGATCTCGTCGCCGGCTTCGAGGAAAATCTCGCCGGTCGCGTAGTTGACGATGTCCTCGGCAAGGTAGTTGCCGAGCAGGTCCTCGTCCGTCGCCTTGATCGCCTTGAGACCCTTTTCGCCGAGCTGGCGGGCCTGGCGGGCAGTGATCTTCTTGCCGGCCTCGACGACGACCTCGTTGGTGTCTGCATCGACCAGGTCGCCGACGGCCTTGAGGCCGCGGAAACGCTCGACGTTGAACGGGATGCGCCAATGGTCGCCGGCGCGCTTGTAGGTGATCTTGTTGTAGAAGGTCGACAGGATCTCCTCGCCGTCCATGCCGAGCGCCATCAACAGCGACGACACCGGAATCTTGCGGCGGCGGTCGATGCGGGCGTGCACGACGTCCTTCGAGTCGAACTCGATGTCGAGCCACGAGCCACGATAGGGGATGACGCGCGCGGCAAACAGCAGCTTGCCCGACGAGTGCGACTTGCCCTTGTCATGGTCGAAGAAGACGCCCGGCGAACGGTGCATCTGCGAGACGATGACACGCTCGGTGCCGTTGACGATGAAGGTGCCGTTCAAGGTCATGAGCGGCATGTCGCCCATGTAGACGTCCTGCTCCTTGATGTCCTTGATCGACTTGGCGCCGGTATCCTCGTCGATATCGAACACGATGAGGCGCAGCGTCACCTTGAGTGGCGCGGCATAGGTCAGGTCGCGCTGACGGCATTCGTCAACATCGAATTTCGGTGCTTCGAACTCGTACTTCACGAATTCCAGCATCGAGGAGCCGGAAAAGTCGGAGATCGGGAAGACCGATTTGAAAACCGCCTGCAGTCCCTCGTCAGGACGCCCGCCCTTGGGCTCCTCTACCATCAGGAATTGATCATAGGATGCCTTCTGAACCTCGATCAGGTTCGGCATCTCCGCAACTTCCGGAATCTTTCCGAAGAATTTGCGTACGCGTCTGCGGCCATTGAAAGTTTGTGTCTGGGCCATCGTCGCTCCTTAGCTCGATTCTCGGGGCGAGCCTCGCCGCGGCTCGCCTTGCATTCTCGGCCACCTCGGCGGCGGCCTTTTATTTGTTCACCCGCCACCCTGTCGGTGGCCGGCCAAAACGGGAGAAAACCCGTTTCCTGAAGGCCGGTTTACGGCCCTCAGGAAAGAGGTTTTCGTACTCTTCGCGTTACGCAGCCTCCCTTCACGCCAAGGGAGTGGCGGACGACGCGAAGCCGCCCGCCGATATCAAACGCTTACTTCAGTTCGACCTTGGCGCCGGCTGCTTCCAGCTGGGCCTTGAACTTGTCCGCGTCGGCCTTGGAAACGGCTTCCTTGACCGGCTTCGGAGCCGCCTCGACCAGGTCCTTGGCTTCTTTGAGGCCAAGACCGGTGATGGCGCGAACTTCCTTGATGACGTTGATCTTCTGAGCGCCCGCCTCGGTGAGGACGACGTCGAATTCCGTCTTTTCCTCGACCGGAGCAGCAGCAGCCGCGGCTCCGCCAGCGGCGGCAACCGCCACCGGAGCAGCAGCGGAAACGCCCCACTTTTCTTCCAGAAGCTTCGACAGCTCGGCCGCCTCGAGGACGGTCAGCTTCGAAAGGTCGTCTACGATCTTTGCCAGATCAGCCATTGCTATATTCCTTCATAAGGTTCGAACGTGTGTTTGTGATAGCGAGGAACGGCCTCATGCCGCCTCGTCCTTCCGGGCGTAAGCGCCGATGACACGCGCGACCGAAGCCGCAGGCGCATTGACGATCTGGGCGATCCGGGTTGCCGGCGTGGCGATCATGCCAACCAGCCTGCCGCGCAGCTCATCGAGCGACGGAAGTGTGGCGAGTGCCTTCACACCGTCGGCGTTGAGCGAGGTGGTGCCCATTGCGCCGCCGAGAATGACGAGCTTGTCATTTCCCTTGGCGAAATCGGACGCGACCTTCGGCGCCGCAATCGGATCCTCCGAATAGGCGATCAGCGTCTGTCCCTTGAACAGGTCGATGATCGAAGCGGAGTCCGTGCCCTGAAGAGCGATTTTGGCGAGACGGTTCTTCGCGACTTTGACGGTGCCACCGGCGACACGCATTTTCGACCGAAGGTCGTTCATTTGCGCGACGGTGATCCCGGCGTAGTGGGCCACGACGACTGAACCAGCGCCCGAAAACGCTTCATTCAGGCCCGTGACGAGTTCGCGTTTTTCCGCTCTGTCCACTGCCTATCTCCAGTTGACCCCAATCCTGTTAACGGGAACATTCCCATTACGAGGACAGGCGTCGGGTTGCCTTTTGCCGGTCGGGCCATCCAGTAACGGATCTCCCGAACGACGCTCGAGGATCCTGCCCCCTTTCGCCACACCAGCCGGCAAGCCGAAAGGTGCGCAGACAAAAGGCAAACACGGTTCGAACCTTTCATTGGAGCATGTCGCTCCGTTGTCCGGTCTTCACCCGTCTCATGCAGGCCCACATGAATTAAGGCCCCCTTGAACTAAGGCTTGGGGCCGCCCGCAATCTCGGACAGGATGTCCGGAAGCCTTCCGACTTCCGGTACCGGGCCGCCAAGATAAGTCGGAGGCCCGGAATTCTGTTTGCGGATCAGCTCTTTAGCGGCCGATCCGAATGGTTCGTATCAGGACGCTGCCAGCGTCGAGACGTCGAGCTTGAGGCCAGGGCCCATCGTCGAGGTGACCGACACCTTCTTGACGTAGTTGCCCTTGGCGCCAGCCGGCTTCGCCTTGTTCACCGCGTCAGCGAAGGCGCGGACGTTCTCTTCCAGCGCCTTGACGTCGAACGAGACCTTGCCGACGCCGCCATGCACGATACCGGCCTTCTCGACGCGGAACTCGACCGCGCCGCCCTTCGACGCCTTGACGGCGGCGGTAACGTCGGTGGTGACAGTGCCGACCTTCGGATTCGGCATCATGCCGCGCGGGCCGAGCACCTTGCCCAGACGGCCGACCAGCGGCATCATGTCCGGCGTGGCGATGCAGCGATCGAAGTCGATCGTGCCCTTCTGGACGATGTCGACCAGATCCTCGGCGCCAACAATATCGGCGCCGGCCGCCTTGGCTTCCTCGGCCTTGTCGCCACGCGCGAAAACGGCGACGCGGACGGTGCGGCCGGTGCCGTTCGGCAGATTGACCACGCCACGGACCATCTGGTCGGCATGGCGCGGGTCGACACCCAGGTTCATCGCGATTTCAACGGTCTCGTCGAACTTCACCGAGGACCGGTCCTTGAGCAGCTTCAGCGCCTCACCCAAGGCATAAGCCTTGTTGGGATCGATGCCTTCACGGGTCTTCGATACACGCTTTGCAATCTTTGCCATGATCTCAGCCCACCACTTCCAGACCCATCGAGCGGGCGGAGCCCTCGACCATGCGCATGGCCCCCTCGATATCGGTTGCGTTCAGATCCTTCATCTTCTGCTCGGCGATGGCGCGTACCTTGTCGCGGCCAATCGTGCCGGCCTTGACCTTGCCCGGCTCCTTCGAGCCCGACTTCAGGTTCGCGGCCTTCTTTAGGAAGTAGCTCACCGGCGGCGTCTTCATGACGAAGGTGAACGACTTGTCCTGGTAGTAGGTGATCACGACTGGAATCGGCGATCCCTTTTCCATTTCCTGGGTCTGCGCGTTGAACGCCTTGCAGAACTCCATGATGTTGATGCCGCGCTGACCAAGCGCCGGTCCGATCGGGGGCGACGGCGTAGCCGAACCCGCGGAAACCTGGAGCTTGAGCTGGCCCGCAATTTTCTTAGCCATCTCTTTCCTGCCTTTGTCTCATGCCGGCCCCACTATCTGGGCAACACCGGCGGTTGCAGTCTGGTGGTGCGGTTCCTGCGGCCGGCTAAAGCCGCATTCGCCTCCCACCCGTGTTGGCCGCGCGATTTCCACGCCGCCTCCCCTCACCGCCGAACGGCGACAGGGATTTCGGATCAGCCCTTTTCGACCTGCCCGAATTCGAGATCGACCGGCACGGCGCGCCCGAAGATCGAAACTTCCACCTTGAGCCGCGCCCGCTCCTCGTCCACTTCCTGGACGAAACCGTTGAACGACGCGAACGGACCGTCCGAGACGCGGATCGCCTCGCCGATCTCGAAAGTGACCGACGGCTTCGGCCGCTCGACGCCCTCCTGAACCTGATTCAGGATGCGCTGGGCCTCGGTCTCGGTGATCGGCACCGGCTTCGAGTCACCTAGGAAGCCGGTGACCTTCGGCGTGTTCTTGACGAGCGAGAACACCGCGTCGGTCAGGTTGGCCTTCAGGAGCACGTAGCCCGGGAAGAACTTGCGCTCGGCATCGACCTTGCGGCCGCGGCGTATCTCGACGACCTTCTCGGTCGGCACGACGATCTGCTCGATGTCAGCGGACAGGCCTTTCTGTTTGGCCTTGTTCTCGATGTCCTCGGCGACCTTTTTTTCAAAGTTCGAATAGGCGTGGACGATGTACCACCGCGCAGTCATTTCAAGACTCTCCGTAATCGCCGGACTTAGCGTCCGATGCCCAGAATCTGCTCGACCGCGAGGCCCATGAGCTGATCGGCGGTAAAGAAAAAGATCATCGCGATCACAGCAAACGCCAGGACCATCACCGTCGAGATCATCGTTTCGCGCCGCGACGGCCAAGTCACCTTGGCGGTCTCCGAGCGAACTTGCTGGAGAAAGACGAATGGATTTGTGGTTTTCGAAGCCATGTGCCGCTCTGTCTGCAAGACCCGTTGACCGGATCTCCTGGATGATCCCGCTGGCCGGGATGTGCCGCCTGAGCCTGTGTTCGCGCCGAATCAGCGCAATCATTTCGCCCATGCAAATCGGACGCGTAAAGCCGGCTTCCCAGCTCCACGCGTCGCGTGTCTGTTTCGTCTACATAAAACCGATTCTTGATCCACGCAAGTGGCAAGTGTCCGCTTTATGACCAAACGCCGCCTCGGAACCATCCAGTCGTCCCGTCCCGGCTATGGCCTCTTATGTCTCAAGACAGCCTATATGGCAAGTCACCGGCGGATTTTCAAAGGGCCAATGCGTGGAAGACCAGACAATTTTCATGAATTGGCCATTCCGAAAAATGGCACGGGTTTCATGAATTGGCCATTTCGAAAAATGGCACGGGCAGCAGGGCTCGAACCTACGACCTGCGGTTTTGGAGACCGCCGCTCTACCAACTGAGCTATGCCCGTATCGCGGGCTGCTATTTCACAAAGCGGGCGAGAACTCAAGTCGAGTTTTCAGGGATGCCCACGACAGCCCGCGATCGCCCAAATCCAAGCAGCAGCGCCCAGATGGATATGAGCAGTTCGATGGCGAAGGTCCAATGCAGGACAAAGCTCATGACCCAGTTGCGGTATGTGGCTGGGATCGCCACGAGTTCGGTTGCATGCCTGTCGAACGGCATCAGCCACATGATTGGCGATGCCACGGTATCCAGGACCATATGCAACAAGGCCGCGGCAAAGAAGACGCCGACGACGGCAAGATACTGCCGCGCGTGTCGTTTCGTGATCGCCAGCGCCACAAGGCCAGTCGCTACCCAAAACAGCGGCCAATGCGTGATGTAGGCGTGGTGGTGGATGCGTCCGCCGTCGACGAAATGGAAGTACAGCATATCGATATCGGGGATGACGGCGCCGATCATGGCGGCAGCCATCACGCCCGGCGCTTCGCGCCAGCGCTTCCGCGCCAACGTTCCCAGAATGTAGCCCGATGGAAGATGCGCGATCAGCATCGCAAGACCTGCTCCCCTGCCAAGATCCGATCGAGATATAGCGGCATATTGCGGCGTTATTCCGGAAGGGCATGGCGGCCCCAACTCGCCGGGCGGATCACTTCGCGCTCGGCCTGTACGGTCCGCCGGGCACGCCCCAGCCCCAGGCCGGCATCGGCTCGGTTTCGGGATCGCAGGTCTCGCTAAGGTTGGAGTTCATCTTCGCCAGCCGCGACCCCCATTCGACATAGGCCATGAAAGCCGAGCGGAATTCCGGATCGTCCGGCAATCCTACTTCATCGGCGGCGTCCGCCAGAAGATTGATCCAGCGGCGGCGCTGTTCCTCGCTCAGGTGCTTGCCGAGGTGATGCATGACCATCTCGCGGTGGCCGCCATGCTTCTCGCTGTAGGTTTTCGGTCCGCCAAAGACCTCGCCGATGAAGGCCGCGACATGGGCGGGGTGATCCGGTGACATGTTTTTGAACACCGGGCCGACGATGGGATCCCGGAACACCATGTCGTAGAAGGTTTTGGTCAGGCGATTCAACGCTTCGGTGCCGCCGGCCCATTCGAACAATGTCGGGATATTCTGGCTCATTCTCGATCCTCGACTGGCCGGACTGTCAATTGCTTCGAACGATATCGGAACTATCGAAGGTTGCTCAACCTGCCTCCATGGCCAGCTTGGGCCGGCTGCGGTGCCTGCGCCTTACAACTTGACCGGCGCCTTGGCCTGAACCTCGGACGTCGACACCACGCGGCAATTCTCCGGCACCGGCTCCGACTTGCAGATGGTCGGACCGGTAAATTCATCGACCGATTCAAGCCCGGTCGTCAGCCCGACTTTCACCATCATCTCGGGTTCGAGCTGCCGAGGGCGCGAGGCCGGCACCGACCGCATCGCCACCAGCAGGCGGGGTCCGACTGTCATGTCTTTGAGATAGGTCTTGACCAGCTGCTCCAATCCCATCGAATGCACGGTCAGCCGCGCACGAGGACCGACAAGGCGTCTGACGCCGCCGGCAAGCATGATCGGACAGGCTGCGCCGCACTCGCCGCTCGCATCAATCGAGAGCCCGACATAGACGCCATTCTCGGCGGTGCAATCCGCATTGTCCGGCTCGCATCCAATGAAATCCGTCCGCGCAACCGCCACGTCGAGCTTGCGTTCTCGGATCAACCTTCCGGCGGCCAGAGCGCCGAGCACGTCACCTCCCGGCGAGTTGATCACCACGGGCAGTCGCCTATCACCGATCGTGTCCAGCAGTTGGCGCAACCGTTCCGGCGTCTGAGCGCTAATCATGCCTTCCGCGGAGATCCATTCGGGACAATTGGGATCGCAGAGAAAACTTCTGCCGCGAACCAGAACGAAGCGCATATCTCCAACATCGGCCCGCTGCACGGTTTCGGGTTCGACCGGCGCGGCGGGAGCGGGCTTGGCGTACGCCACCACGTGGCCGGCTGGCGCCGGTATTTCCCTGCAGTTCGCAGCCACCGGATCGGTGTTGCATAGGGTTGGCGCGATCAGCAGGTCGACGGCATCCAGGCTGGTAACCAGCTTCGTCTGCAGCATGTCGTAGGGAGCCAACTGCTGGATGCTGCTGGCCGGCGTGTTCTTCATCGTCTCGAGCACGGCCTGGCCGACGCCCATTTCCTTCAGATACGCCGCCAGTCTTTTCTCCACCGACTTGCTCATCTCGTAGGTCTTGTAGCTGCCGGCGTTCTTGCGGCTGATGACCTTCTTGTCGACGATCTTCTTCTTGCCCCTCACCACGCGGTAGGTGGTTCGGTACTGCAATTTCGTCCGAATGTAGGTCGTGGTGATCTGATGAACGCCGAGATGGGCCCATTGCCCGACCACGCGCCTGATGCCGCCGGCAAACATCAGCGGGCAAGCGGAATTGCAAATCGCGCCGTCGGCATAGGCATTGCCGAAATAGCGAGCGGCCTTGCCGTCGTTTTCCGTGCAGTCCTTGGCATCGGGCTGGCAACCGGTGAACCGGGTCTTGCCGACCGCGATATCGAGTTTGTTCTTGCGGATCAGCCGACCAAGCGCCAGTGCCGCATCGACATTGCCGCCGGGAGAATCCACGACAACAGGCAGTTTTCGGCGGCCGAGCACCTTGAGCGTGCGCTTGAACAGGGCTGGCGTGCGGGCTTCTATGGAGCCTTCAGCGGATATCCATTCCGGGCAGATCGGTTCGCAACCAGGCGCGCTGCTGCGGACGACGACAAACCGCATCGTTGGACCAACATCCGACGCGGATTTTTTTGTATTCGCCGCGAAGGCAGCGTGTTCCATGCCAAGGAACGACGCCAGGCAGATCACCCCAAGCATCCACCATGTCTGGCCATTCAGACGGTGCCATGGAACCATTCGGGCAAGCCCCCCGCAATGCAAGCTATACTAGTTCAGCTTTGAAGGCTTGCAACAGAGTTTTGCGACGCCGCAGGCGCCGGCGAGCAGCGGCGGCGCTGTTCCTCGCTCAGATGCTTGCCGAGATGGTGCATCACCATCTCGCCGTGGACGCCTTGCTCTTCGCAGTAGGCCTTCGGCCTCCCAAGACCGGCCAACCGTCCTGTCGTCGAGATAGGGCTTTGGTAGTCCAACGGCTACGGCTTGAGTGGAAATTGTGCGTCAACCTTGAGCGCCGAAGCCGCCGGGCAATTTTGCGGCCTCGGTTCGGTCTTACAGACAGTTGGCCCCACCAAGTGGTTCGCCGATTCAGGTCCCGTCGTCAGTCCCATCGTCAACATTGTGCCGGGTTCGAGCCGGAGCCGGTCACGCTTATAATCGAAGCGGTCGAGCGGCATCGGCGGAAACAGATCCTGCCTGACCGACATTTCCGCAAGATAAGAGCGTATCCGCTCCGCGAATGCCAGTGATTGAACGCTGACTGGCACATTGGGGTCCACGAAACGTCTGACGCCCCCAGCAAGCATGATCGGGCAGGCGTCATCGCACCCCGCGCCTGAATCGGTCACGACACCAGGATAGAACCCATCCGTTGGCGCACACCCTTTGTCCTGCGGCTTGCACCCAGGAAAATCGGTGCGCGCAATCGCGACGTCAAGCTTGCGTTCGCGGATCAACCTTCCCATGGCCAAGGCGCTGAGCAAATCGCCTCCCGGCGAACTCACGATCAACGGCAGACGCCGGCAGCCGACCGTATCGAGCAATTGGCGAAATATCTTTAGGGTATCGGGAGTGATCGTGCCTTGCGCTGCAATCCATTCGGGACAATCGAGACCGCATTTCGGGTCGCTGCTCCGGACCAGGACAAAACGCATCTGCCAGGAATTGTCGACCGGCGCTGAACGGGCGGCCGACGGAGTGGCTGGAACGGCCCCTTGGACGGCCATCGCTGCCGCCTTCTTGGCATTCGCAGGGACCTCCCTGCAATTCCGCGGCGCAGGAGTCCGCTGGCATATGCCCGACAGCGTAAGTGTGTCGAGGGAGTCCCTGCTGGTGACCAGCTTCATCGTCAGCATGTCGTCGAGAGCGATCTGCCGGATGTCGCTGGCGGGCGTGGCCTTCATTCTGTCCAGCACGCCCCGCCCGACGCCCATCTCCCTGAGATAGGCCGAAAGCCTCCTCTCAAGCGCCTTGCTCATCTCATAGGTCTTGTATCCGACATTGTCTTGAGTGACGGTTTCTGTGGTGATCTTATACTTTTTGCCCCGCACAACTCGATAGGTGGTTTGATATTGCCGTGTGGTGCGGAAATGGGTCGTAGTGATCTGATGGACGCCCAGATAAGCCCAACTGCCGACCACGCGTCCGACGCCTCCGGCAAACATCAGCGGACATGCGGAGTTGCACATGGCACCGCCGTCGGACGCAATGCCGAAATATGCGGCGCCCTTGCCGTCATTGGCCCGGCAATCCTTCATCCCGGGCCAACAGTCTGAAAACTTGGTTGTACCGACGGCGATGTCGAGCTTGTTTTTGCGGATTATTCGACCAAGCTGGAGCGCAGCGTCGACATTGCCGCCCGGGGAATTGACGATAATCGGCAGTTTGCGGCGGCCGAGCGTCTTCAATATGCGCTTGAGCTGCGCTGGCGTGCCCGCTTCGATAGCGCCTTCAGCCGATATCCATTCCGGGCAGCTGGGCTCACAGCCCGGCGCGCTGCTGCGAACGACGGCGAACCGCATCGGCGAAATATCATCGGACCATATCTTCGGCTCGGTCCAAGTCGTCAGATCGGACCATTTCGGGAAGACATCCTCGGCTTTCGCCGCAAAGGCAGCCATCGCCATTGCGACCACCGGCGCCAGGCGAACCAGCCCGCGCCACCACCCGGCCATATTGTCTGAACGGCGTCCCGGAACCACGTTTTGGCGAAAGCCCCCTTGATGCAACCTATAATAGTTGCGGCGGTGGTGCTTGCAATAGCTTTGAAACGACCGCGCAAGATTGTTCTGCGTGGGGCCAGTAAATGTAGAAAGGGCGGCCCGAAGACCGCCCTTCCCTGTCGATCCGACAAATGCCGGCGTCGATTACTCTTTGATGGTGACGACGATGCCGGCACCGACGGTGCGGCCGCCTTCACGGATGGCGAAGCG
>NZ_JBSPTO010000045.1:0-25027 GCF_053850215.1 Mesorhizobium sp. f-mel | reverse complement strand
ACTCCGGCGACCGGTTGCCTTCCCACGGAAGGCCACCATTGAGGCCGAGCTGCCCCGCTTGGCCGATGGCACAGACAACCCTGACGACAGTCTTCTTCATGAGTACTTCACCGATGGCCGGTCTGATCCCGTTCCTGCCGTTCCATCATATCACCTCAAAGTTCCGGATTGGGATGACCAACCGTCATTCATTGCAGCCGACTGATGGACGCATTCGCGCAAAAAGACTACATTTCGGTCCGCACAGGTCCTGCCTGCCTGTGCCCAAAAACGCCTTCGGGTATGCATCTATTGTTCCGGAACACCGGCAGCGCGGAGCGAGGCCAAGTCGGCCGCCATCTGCTCGGTATCGCTGCGGAACTGCGTCCTGAGCCAGGACGTAACAGTGAAGGTTGGCCGCGCCGCGGCAAGCTGCACGGCGGTCTCGCGGGCCTCTTCGAGACGCCCGGCCTGTTCCTGGACCATCACGATGTCGGCCAAACCATAGCCGGGACTGCGGGCATGATACGCTCGGAACGCCGCAATCGCCGCCTCGGAGCGGCCGGCGAGCCGATAGGCGTTACCCAGCACGCCGAGATACCACGCCTGATAATTCGGGCTTAGCGTAATGGCCCTCTCGATCTGGCCGATCCCCTCGGCGGCATGGCCGGAACAAGCGAGTACAAAAGCTCCGAAGACCAGCACGTCGGGCAGGTTGGGGCCGAGCTTGACAGCCTTCCGGGCGGCGGCGGCTGCCTCGTCGAACCGCGATCTCAGGAGCAAGATCCCGCTCGTGGCGCGATAGGCGTCGGGATTATCGGGGTCGATCGCCAGCGCCCGCTCGACATAGGCTTCCGCTTTGTTCAATGCAGTCTCGCGGTCTTCGCCCGTCCAACCGTGGCGCGCGTCGGAAAAATGCATGAAGCCGAGCATCGCGTTGAGCGACGCCGAACCGGGATCGAGCGCGAGGGCCTTCTCCCAGCAGCGGCGGGTCTGGACATGGGCATTCGTGGTATTCGGACCGCGATAGTGGTTCAGCCCCTGTATCCACAGGCTCCACGCTTCGACATTCGTGGTCGTGGTAAAGCGCAGGCGCGCCTGCTCGCCTTCGGTCAGCCGGACCTGCATCTCGGTCGCGAGCGTCAGCGTGATCTCGTCTTGCACCGCAAAGATGTCGCCGATGCCACGGTCGAAACGATCTGCCCAGATGTGAACCCCTGTCGTGGCGTCGATCAACTGCGCAGTAATGCGGATGCGGCTGCCGGCCTTGCGGACGCTTCCCTCCAGCACGAAGCGCACCCCGAGTTCGCGGGCGACCTGGCGCACGTCCACTGAGCGCCCTTTGTAGACGAAGCTTGAATGGCGCGCGATCACGGACAGGCCGGAGAGCTTTGAGAGGGTGGTAAGGATGTCCTCGACGAGGCCGTCGGCAAAGAATTCCTGCTCCGGGTCGTTGCTCATCACCGAAAACGGCAGGACCGCAATAGACGGCTTGTCGGTGCCGAGCGGCCGGGTGAAATTGGCCATGGGGCCTGCGGTCGACGCGACTTCGTCGCCGTGCCATCGCCACACCCGCAACGGCCGATCGATGTTCTTGAGCGTGACTTCGCCAGAATCGACAAACGTGACGCCGATCTTGCCGCTCACCTGGGCATGGACGACATCTGAGACGAGAATGCCGCCATGCGGCGCTTGGCCTTCAAGCCGGGTTGCGACATTGACGCCGTCGCCGAATATGTCATCGCCCTCGATGACGATGTCGCCGAGATTGATGCCGATGCGGAACTCGACGCGCCGCTGAGCAGCCAAATTGCGCTCACTCATGGCCCGCTGGATCGCAACCGCGCATTCCACCGCCTCAACGACGCTGCCAAACTCGACCAGCGCACCGTCGCCCATCATTTTGACAATGCGGCCATGACGCGCGGCGACGGCGGGATTGAAAGTCCCGCTCCAAATCTGCCGCAGCTCCGCGATCGTACCAGCTTCGTCTTTCCCCATCATACTGCTGTAACCAGCGATATCGGCGGCGAGGATGGCGGCGAGCCGGCGCGTGATCTGCTGTTCCGTCATGCGGACCCCAGAGGGGATGCTCCGAGCACCACTAGCCTGGCTAACACGTCGTACTGTACGGGATATTCGTGCTCTCTGATAGATCGTCGAAGGCTGACTACGGCCTCGCATGGATTCAGACGAAGGGTCATCTAAGGGGGATCAGTACTGGTTCACGAACGACGCAAATGGTCGAATCGCCTCGCAACGCGCCCGCAGCGGAACGGCTGCCCAACATCGGAAGCGGTAATTCGCAGGCCAGGCGATGAACGCCGGCTACTGGCGCTCCTTGTCTTTCACCCTCAGCCGTCGAGCCATACCTTTCCGAAGTCCTGCTCGAAGGTCGGATGCATGCCGTGGTTCTTCACCGCGGCGACCGAGTGGTTGTAGAGCTTGCGCCAGTAAGGCTGGATGATGATGCCCGAATCCTGGAGGATTTTCTGGATGTCGGCCATCACGACCTTGCGCTTGTCGGCGTCCGCGATCGACAGCGCGTCGCCGATCTTGGCGTCGAGCTCCGGATTGGAATAGGCGGCCTCATTCCATGCTTCGCCGGTGCGGTAGGCGATCGAGATAACCTGAATGCCGAGCGGCCGCATATTCCAGCTGGTCATGGAATACGGATACTTGGTCCAGTCGTTCCAGAAGGTCGAGCCCGGGAGAACCGTGCGCTTGACCTTGAACCCGGCCTCGCGAAGCTGAGCCGCGATCGCGTCGCCGGTGTTCTTCATCCAGTCCTCGTCGACCGTGATCAGCTCGTGCTCGAAGTCGATCTGCCCGGCTTCGGTCATCAGCGCCTTGGCCCTCTCCGTGTCACGAGCGATCTTGGGCATCTCGGCATATTCGGGATGGATCGGGCAGACATGGTGGTTTTCGGCCGGCTCGCCGGCATTGCCATAGCCCAGCTGGAGGAGGACGGCGTTGTCGACGGCGAGTTGCAGCGCGTTGCGGACCTTCTGGTCATCATAGGGCTTGTTGGTGACGTTGGTGCGCGCCACGACCGTTGAGGCAGTTACCACTTCCGATTTAACCAGATCGAGCCCATCAAGGATCGGCACGTAGTCGGCGGTCGTCTCGTCGTTAGTGTGGACCTCGCCCGCCTCGAAGGCCGAAACCATCGCCGAGGGATCCGCGCCGTAATCGATGAACTCGACGCCGTCGAGATAGGCCTCGCCGCCCCACCACTTGCCGTTCTCGCGGCGCTTGTAGACCACCTTCTGGCCGACATCGTAGGAGACCAACTCGAAGGGGCCGGTGCCGACGGGATGCTGGGCGAAGTTCGCGCCCTTCTCGTCAAAGGAGCGGTGCACGATCAGGCCGGGATAGTCGCAGAGGTTTGGAACCAGCGTTATGTCCGACTTGGTCAGGCTGAGTTTGACCGTCATGTCGTCGACCTTGGTGATTGAGCCTTCGCGCAGCTTGCCGGAAGCTTCGTCGACCAGCGTGCCGAGACGGCCGGGCATCGAATTGCCCTCGGCGCTCTTGTCGGCCCAGCGGGTGAAATTGTAGATAACGTCGTCGGCATTGAACGTGTCTCCATTGTTCCAGGTCACGCTGGGCCGGACCTTCAGCGTGTATTCGGTTGCGTCGTCGTTCACTTCCCAGCTTTCCAGCAGATAAGGCTGGAAGGTGAAGTCGCGCGTGTATTTGACCAAGGGCTCCAGCGTCTGGCGCTGCGCGGTGGCGATCTGGGTCCAGTCCGCCGTGCGCGGATCCTTCGGATCCTTGATGCGCATCGCAACTTTGAGGACCCCGCCCTTCTTGGCTTCCTGCGCGGCCGCATTGGTCGGCGCTGCAAGACCGATCATGCCGTAGGCGTACGCGGTCGATGCGCCGAATGCGCTGGCGAGAGCCAGGAACTCGCGCCGGTCCACCTTGCCGGCCTTGACGTCCTCCGCCAGTTGGCGAATGTGAGGGGGAACTCGGTCCCCGTTGCTTCTGTAAAGGGCCATGACGTGCTCCCATTGTGACTTCGCGTGATCACGACGATGCACAGCTGTCCAGAAGCGCCTTCGCATCGATCAGGTCGCGCGTGTTGAAGCCTTCCGTGAACCAGGCGTAGGTCGGCGCGAGCAGGTCGTAAGCTTCTTGCCGATCTCCGCGGTCGGCCCACAGGCGGGCGAGCGAGGTCGACGCGCGCAGGTCCAGTGATCGCGCCTGCTGTTCGCGAGCGATCTCGATGGCGCGGCGATAATGCGCCTCGCTCTGTTCGGAGTCACGGGGTTTTGCCAGGAGCAGGAGATTTCCAGTGAGCCGGTTAAATTCCGATTCCCAGAGGCGCGCGCCAGTAGCCGCCGCCTCGGATATTGCTGGCTGCAGCATGCTTAGGCCGGCGTCGACCTCGCCCGCCAGTTCGCACACGCATCCGAAAAGACAGAGAAAGAGGCCTTTTCCCTCGACGTCACGAAGGATTTCGTTTGGCAGCGCCGGTGGGGCGGCGGTGACGGGGGCTGGGACCTGCTGTGCGCTCTCGAGGGCCTGGATCATGGCCAGCTGCAGATTGATTGTGGGGACCCAGGCCGGAAATCCCTCGTGCGCCAATCGAAGTCTCGCTTCGGCTGCTTCCCGAGCCGCTGTTGCATCGCGGCGGAAGTAGTGCAGCACGGTGGCATAATAGAATGCGTGGTGCAAACTGGGCGGATGAGGCAGTTGGCGGGCCCTGGCAATGGATTCTCGCGCCCGGGCCAACGCCTGATCCGGAAAGCCAAGCATCCACAGACTGACGCCCTGCTTGGCAGCTGCGCACACGCCGGAGTCGTGGCCGCCATAGACGAATGCGTGCGAAAAGTGTTCTGGCCGATAGAGGAAGAGACCCTGATTAGTGTGCTCGCACACCGATCGCCACTTACCGAGCGCGTATTGCGTCGTCCAATTGACATGGTGGGCCTCCAGCAGCAGGGACGGGTCGCCCGATTCTTGGGCGATCCCGATCAGTTGATCAGCGAGGGCGCTGGCCGTCTGCATCCGCCCTTGTGACCGGTGGCCGGTGCACAGGCCGCGCAGCGCGGGGAAAGATTTGGACGTCTCGCTGCCCAGTTCGGCACACAGCTCGCAGGCTCGCGTATAGGCGGCGACGGCCTCGGCAGATCCATGGCCCTTGAGGGTTGCCAAGGGTATACCGAGCGCAAGCTGCAGATCGATCTCGCGATCGTCGCGGGCCGGGCTCTCTGGGAGTTGCGCGAGAAGGTTCAAGCCCTTTGAGAGGTGCGCAATGGCTTCGTCGTGGGCCGAGCGGCGATTGGCGCGAACACCCGCCTTGTACCAGGATGACACTGCGTCGTCGAACAGTCCGCCCTCTGTCGCATGATGGGCGAGCACCTCCGGTTCCGCCTCCGCTCGCTCGGGAAAGCGATCGCGGAGGAGGGTGGCGATGCGGCAATGGAGTTGCTGGCGCCGGCTCTTCAGTAGCGACTCGTAGGCGGCATCCCGCACGAGTGCATGCTTGAAGGTGTAGATCGCGTCCGGAGGCTTGCCGCGGCAAAACGCCAGTTCTGCACGGACAAGTTCGTCCAGAGCGGTCCTGACCTTCGGCTCGTCCATCTGCGCGGTGGCGGCGAGCAATTCGTAACTGAACTCGCGGCCGATAACAGCGCCGACTTGCGCTACCTCCTTAACCGGCGACAATCGATCGAGGCGAGCCAGGAGCGAGTCCTGCAGTGTCGAGGGGATGGCGAGCGGTGGAAGCGGACCTGTAAGCTCATAACGCTCGCCGGCCTCGCGCAGCAGACCGAATTCGAGCACGGCCTTTGTTAGCTCCTCGACGAATAGCGGCACGCCTTCGGTCTTGGCGAGAATATGCGCTTGCACTTCGGCGGGAAGCGCCCGGCCGCCGGTGACATGGTCAATCAACGCTGCGCTTTCGTTCTGCTCAAGACGATCGAGCGTCAGCAGTGTCACATGCGATTGACCCGTCCAGCGCGGGGGGAACTCAGGCCGGAAGGTAACAACCAGCAGCACTGGCAGCCGCTCGATCCGGTCGACTATTTGATCGAATAGCTCGAGGCTGGTCGGATCGAACCAGTGAGCATCCTCGGCCGTCATAAGTACCGGCTGCTTGGCCGCGAGGCCCTTGAGCTGGGCGAGAAGCGCCTGAAACGTCTTCGCTTTTTTCTGTTCCGGGGCGAGCTCAGGCACTGGGTATCGATCGCCTGTTGGGATCGCCAGATGCTCAGCGATCAAAGGGACCGTCGATTTCGGGTCGGGCACAGCCAGGACAAGCAGTGCCTCGAGCTTGGCCAATTTCACTTGCGGCTCATCCTCGTGCCGGAAGGCCGCAGCCCGACGCAGCTGGTCCAGCACCGGGAACAGCGCGCTGTTGGCGTGATGGGGCGAGCCGTCATAGCGCAGCGATAGGCATTCCTGGCCGAGCTGCTCGCGCAAGGCGATCGCGATGCGTGACTTGCCGATGCCCGGCTCGCCCGACAGCAGTACCACCTGGCCCGGCCCATCTTTAGCCCGCCGCCAGCGGGCGAGCAGCAAGGCTATCTCCTGATCCCGTCCGACGAGCGACGTGAGGCGCATCCCGTGCAGCGCCTCAAAGCGGCCCTCGGCTCGGCTCTCGCCAATCACTAGCCATGCTAGCACCGGTTGGGCGAAACCCTTCAGATCGTGGGTGCCGAGATCAACCAGCTCGAAGAGCTCGCCAAGCAGCCGCCGCGTCGGTTCGGCTACCACCACCGCGCCGACCTCGGCCAGTGATTGCAGTCGCGCCGCCAGGTTCGGTGTCTCGCCGACCACCGCCTCCTCCTGGGCCGCACCCTCGCCGACGAGATCGCCCACCACCACCAGACCCGTGGCGATGCCGACACGCGCACCCAGTGGCTCTTTCGCGGGCGTCGCCAGTTTCGCGACCGCGGCGGCAATGGCGAGCCCGGCCCGCACGGCCCGTTCGGCCTCGTCCTCGTGCGCCCGCGGCCAGCCGAAATAGGCCAGCACCCCATCACCCATGAACTTGGCGACATGGCCGTCCACACGCCTGATCTCCTCGGCCACCGCGTTCTGGTACTTCCGGATCACCTCCCGCATCTCTTCCGGGTCCAGCCGGCCTGACAACGCGGTCGATCCAGCCAAATCGACAAACATCACCGTCAACTGGCGACGTTCAGCTTCCGGGCGAGGCGCTCGACCTCGTCCAGGGGTCGTTTCAATACCGGCCGCTGTGGCGAGATCCCTCATATCGGGCTTGCGAAGCTCCGCGATCGCGGCCAACACGAGCTTCCTCGGGCCTATTGGCAGCCCCAACGTCTTGAGGTCCGCATCCGACAGATGCGGGAGCACTTCGGGCGTGATCTCGTTCTTGGCGAAGGTTCTGCTATATTTACCGAGCCCAAGGCTCGAGAGCCACCCGGCAATGTCCATGACACTCTCCGTGTAGTCCGAGGCAGATTAGCACCGAGCGAGCGCAGGGCGAAGCCAGGATGCGCAGTCCGAGGCATCAATCCGGAGGGTGGGCTATCGCTACGCCGAGCCGAGTGACGTCGCACTTCGGCTTTGCGAGAAACGCATGCCGGTTCGGTTGATCAAGCGGCAGAGTTCTATATGCGGCTGCGAACTTCGGGGGCGCTACATGACTGTGCTGCCGTAGATCAACATTCCCATTCGTCCCACACAAAAGGTCGCGAATGGGTTCGGATTGCCGACTTCGCGGCTTCTCCCGGCGCGGCCCGCTTCTGGCGGATAGTGTTGATTTAGTCGTTGCCGGGACGGTAGCATGGCTCTTGGTCGGATCAATCCGGCCAGATTTGCCGCAGTTTTCGGATCTCGCTACCTGCAGTGTTTCGTTTGGCGGCGGCTGTCCCTCCTTTACGCCAAGGCAGCGATCATCGGCCCGGCCGGTGGTCGGAGCTTTGCCAATCTTCTGAGATTCTGGGCGGTAGCGGCGAGGAGGAACTCATCGCGCGCGCCTGAAGGACCGCGCAGTCGCAGACGCCCAAGCCGCAAAATGCGTTTGAGATGCGCGAACAGCATCTCGACCTTCTTCCGTCGATGACGGGACCGCTCATATTCCGGCGTCTCGGCAATTGCCCTGGCGACATCGCGGGCATCCTCGTTCAGATCTCGGGGGATCTTACGAGAGGGCATATTCGGACAGCACTGCGGCTTCAACTCGCAGACTTTGCAGTCGTGCTGGCTGGCGCGGTAAAGCCGCGTGCCCGCACTGGTGATGCCTGTGCGCGGCGTCTTGTAGCTGCGCCGGAACTGCACCAGCCGTTTGCCACCCGGGCAGGTGTATTCGTTCGCGTCCGGATCGAACATGAAGTCGGCGCGCGAGAAAGTGCCATCCGTCCGGTTGGACTTATCGAACACCGGGATATGCGGCGCGATCTCCCGTTCCTTGACCAACCAGGCGAGGTTCGCTGCCGATCCGTAGGCGCTGTCGGCGGCCAGGTACTCTGGCTTTAGGGCGAAGCGGTCCTCGGTCCTGTCAATCATGGTGCGCGCCGCTCCCACTTCGGCCTGCCGGATCGCGCGGGTGGCTTCGACGTCCAGGATGACGCCGTGGTCGGTATCGATCAGATAATTGGTGGCGTAAGCAAAGAAGGCATGACCCTTGTGCGCTCCGGTCCACTGTGCCGCCGGATCGGAGGGTGAGATGAACTTCGGTGTGACCTCACTGGCCGCCCCGAAAGCGGCGTCATCCAGGGTTGCGAGATACTCTCGCACCGCTCGACCGGCCCCAGCGCCAAGATCGGCGGCGCGCCACTCGTCGCCCGGAATGGAGCGCTGTTTGTTGGCATCGGCTGCGATCAGGCTGGCGTCCACCGCAACCCTTCGCCACCTACCAGGCCTTCGCTCAGGCAGCGTTCCACGACTGTCTCGAAGAGGTGTCGCAGGATGTCGCTCTGCCGGAACCGGCCATGGCGGTTGCGCGAGAAGGTAGAATGGTCAGGAACCTTGCCGTCCAATCCCAAACGGCAAAACCATCGATAGGCGAGATTAAGGTGGACCTCCTCGCAGAGCCATCGCTCGGACCGAATGCCCATGCAGTATCCAACGAGCAGCATCCGCATCATCAACTCGGGAGCGATCGAGGGACGGCCGATCGTGCTGTAGAACGGCTTCAGTTCCGAGCGGACGCTCTCCAGATCGAGGAACTGGTCGACCCTTCGAAGGAGGTGGTCATCAGGGACATGATCGTCGAGACAGAAATCGTAGAACAACTGCGCCGGTGCCACCTGCGATCCCATCATCGTCCCATTCCCTCCTGAATCAACAGGTGGATGGAATCACGACACCGCCAGCCAATCAACGCCGACTAAATCAACACTATCGGCGCTAAGTCGACATTCGAACGGCACGATTGAACACGCGTCCTGCTGCCGTCATCTCTGAGCGCCTAGCGCGTCGCCCGCCGCGATCCCTCAACCGCATCCAGCCGCTCCTGCAGATGCCCATTCAGCACGATCATTTCTTTGAGCGCCTTCACCGCATCGCCCTTGTGCCGGGCGATGAACTTGTCGGCGATGGCCTGAAGGGCGGCCTCCTGGCGGCTGTCGAGCGTCACGATGTGGTCCATGGAGATGCCTCCAAATGTTTCTGTTCAAATTGAACAAAACGGGAACAAATATGTCAAGTGTGATTGACTCCGTGAGGAATCCCTTCCTATTTCTCAGCAGGTGGGGCGGTTGCTCACAAATTAGGGAGAGCCGCGATGGGCAGACGAAAAAGCCGGTTTGACAGGCTGTCGACGAGGCATGCGGAGGCGATCATTAGGGACGCTCTGAGCCTGCGCAGGACGGTGCTTTCGTCGCAACTGCATCTGAAGGCGCATGGCGAGCTGTATTGGCAGCTTAGTGGGCTTGTCGACAAATTGCATGAGGTGATGGCCAGCCTAGCGAACAAGGAGCCCGATTTCCGGATGCCGGATCTTGGCCTGCTTCCGCTTCCCGAGGACTATTTGGCCCGGAAATGACCGATGGCCGGGGCGATGGACAGCGTTGGACGTGCCGCGAAGGCCAACATGCTGCTGATCGTCGAGTGCGGCCATTGCTACCATGTGGGACGCTTCCGGGCGAACGATGTCGCGCAGGTGGTGGGCTGGAACAAGCCGCTGGAGACCATCAGGTTCAGGTGCAAACGGTGCAGCCGGAAGGACACCACCGTGCGCACCCAGTTCATCGACCAGGACCATCCGCCGAAGGGCTACGTCTGGGTGCTGCAGAAGTTCAAGCTTTAGAACAGCGACCCCTGTACCGGCGCCTGTGGCGCCTGCGGCGGAAACTTGATCTGCGTCGCCGGTTTTTCAACGATCACCAGCGCGTCGTCGGGTGCCGTGCGCTGCAGGTGCCTGGCCTCCGACCACGGCGCTGTCAGCCAGGTCTCGGTTTCCTCCCGGGTGGTCAGGATGACAGGCATGGCCTTCTCGTGGATCGGCGCGATCAGGGCGTTTGGCATGGTGGTCAGAAAACCATAGAGCTCGAAGTCGCCGGGGCCGTCCTTGACCTTGCGCACGCCTTGCCAGCGCGTCCACAGGCCGGCGAAGAAGAACAGCGGCCGCTCCTCGTTAAGTGCGAACCAGTAGTTCCTCTGGATACCGGTATCCGGGTCCTTGTCGCCCGGCGTCGGGCTCGGTTCGGCGAAGCTGGTGAGCGGCACCACGCAGCGGTTCTCGACGCCGAGATATTGCTGCCAGTGGCCGTATTGCGGGTTGCGGATGTTGGTGGTGCCGTAGTCGGCCTTGCCCTTCACCCGCTCAATCGGCGTCGGCATGCCCCACAGCAGGTTGGCCAGCTCGCGCGTCCCGTCCGGCGCGTTGCGCACCACCGGGCCGGGCTGGTTGGGGTAGATGTCGATGGAGGGCTCAAGATTGCCGAGGATGTCGCGCAGGGCGCGGGTCCACTGGCGGATCGCCTCCTGGCTGGTGGTGATGTTGTAGAGGTTGCACATGTCGAGCCCTCAGGGATGTTCAGGCATCTTGTGGGAAAGGGCAGGGAAATTCCAGCGCCGTCCGCTCGGCTGCTGACACGCTACCCCAGCCACCACCACAGCGCCGCAATCACCGCCGCCATCCGGGCGATCGACCGCGCCAGAAGGAAACTACCGTGCGCAGCGGCGAACCGCGGGCTCCGCTTACGCAACGGACGCCGATTGTGCGCGTTCTACCCATTAGGAGGAGCATCGGGATGTGACGCCTGGTCTCATGCGCTTACAATCGGAGGCAAACCATGATGTCTAAGTTCAAAGAAGCCCTTGAGCGCGGGAAGGAAGCCCGTGAGCAAGAGGGGAAGGTCCGCAATAAGAAGGCCGAGGCAGGTGTGGTCGACTTCGGCGCGCAAGCCAGGGCCTGGCTAAACCACGTCGTGGTTGCGTCGTTGGAGGCGGCCAAGGCTGAAGTGGCGGGCGAGGTGACTGTCGAGATGGACACCGCGCCACGCCGCCAAGCCAAAGCGTCAACACCATCTATCCGCTTCAAAGTCTACAGCAAGCAGGGCGTGGAGAAGGAGGAAGTCGGAAGGACGTTCACGGTCAACGTTCAGCTGAGTGGGCAAGTGTCGGTCTCTTCGCCCGGGATGGTGGCAAGAGAAGTGGGAAACATAGGGGATAGGACTGACGAGCGGTTCTCTACCTTGCTAGCGGAACTTATCGAGGACGCAGCAAAGGGCACTTAGCCAGCAAGGTGTCGAGAAGGGCAAGCAATTTCCAGCGCTGGCCGCTCGGCTGCTGACACGGCTGGGCCAGTCAGTAAATGGCTTTCCTGATGTCGCGAATACCCCCTCCGTTAACCTTTCGTTAACCATGGCTGGCTAGCGTTTACCTATCAGTAAGGAATCGCTGTCCGTGACCTTCGCCGCCCCCGTCGAGACCAAATCCATTCGTTTTCGCGCCCGCTCGTTCGTCGCCTTCACGCTGACGCCGGAGGCCCCGCTTTCTGAGTGGCTGGAGAGCCTCGATCGCTGGATCGGCAATTCACCGGGCTATTTCGCCGGCCGGCCGGTGGTGCTCAACCTCAACACGCTGAAGCCTGAGGTCGGCCAGATCGAAGCGCTGGTTGCTGAGCTTGGCCTGCGCGGCATCCGCATCTACGCCATCGAGCTCGACGGCAGCACGGCGCTCGAGGCCAATCTGCCGCCCGTGCTGATCGGTGCGAAAGAGGCCACCGCCGGGCTGCTCATGCAGGCCGACAGCAAGGGCAGGCCTGAAGAGGCGGGCAAGCCGGAAGAGGCGGGCAGGGCGGAACAGGGCAAGCCAGAAGACAGGCTTCCGGAAGCGCCCGCCACGCTGATGGTCAAGACGCCGATCCGCTCGGGCCAGTCGGTCTTCCACGCGCATGGCGATGTCATCGTGCTGGGCTCCGTCGCCTCCGGTTCCGAGATCGTCGCCGCCGGCTCCATCCATGTCTACGGCACGCTGCGCGGGCGGGCGTCTGCCGGTGTGCTCGGCCATTCGGCGGCGCGCATCTTCTGCCGCAAAAACGAGGCCGAGCTGCTGTCGGTCGACGGCTGGTATTGCACCGCCGAGGAGATGGAGCCGTCCTTGCGTGGAAAAGCCGTCCAGGCGTTTCTCGAAAAAGACACGCTGCGCATCGCGCCGTTCAGCTAAGCATGCCGGCCAAAGGTGCGCAACGTTTTTATAATGGCATATGAAACAGGCACTTAAGCGGATCGTCTAAGTAAGACGCTTAACAATACCAACAACAATAATGGAGGCATATATGGGCAAGGTAGTGGTGGTCACCTCGGGCAAGGGGGGCGTCGGCAAGACGACTTCGACTGCCGCCCTTGGTGCCGCGGTCGCGAGGACCGGCAAGAAGGTGGCCCTGGTCGATTTCGACGTCGGCTTAAGGAATCTCGATCTGATCATGGGCGCCGAGCGGCGGGTGGTGTTCGACCTGGTCAACGTCATCCAGGGAACGGCCAAGCTCTCGCAGGCGCTGATCCGCGACAAGCGGGTCGAGACGCTGTTCCTGCTGCCGGCCTCGCAGACGCGCGACAAGGATGCGCTGACCGAGGAGGGCGTCGGCGAGGTGATAGAAAAGCTAAGCTCGGTGTTCGACTACGTCTTCTGCGACAGTCCGGCCGGCATCGAGCGCGGCGCGCAGCTTGCCATGCGCTTTGCCGACGAGGCGGTCATCGTCACCAACCCGGAAGTCAGCTCGGTGCGCGATTCCGATCGCATCATCGGCCTGCTCGACGCCAGGACCGTCAAGGCCGAGCGGGGCGAACAGATCGCCAAGCACGTGCTGGTGACGCGTTATGATGCGGCCCGCGCGGCTCGCGGCGAAATGCTCTCGATCGACGACGTCCTGGAAATCCTGTCGACGCCGCTCTTGGGCATCATTCCCGAAAGCCAGGATGTGCTCAAGGCCTCCAACCTCGGTTCGCCGGTGACGCTCAGCGATCCCACGAATTCCGCCGCCCGCGCCTATATCGAGGCGGCCAAACGGCTCGAGGGCGAGGAACTGCCGGTCGTCGTGCCGTTCGAGCGCAAGGGCTTTCTCGATCGGCTTTTTGGAAGGAGGGCAGCATGAACCTGTTAGACCTCTTCAAGCGGCGCGGCAGCGCGCCGGTGGCGCGCGAGCGGCTACAGGTGCTGCTCGCCTATGAGCGCCGCAACCGCAGCCAGCCCGATCTCGTCTCGGTGCTGCGCGAGGAGATCATGGCCGTCATCGCCAGGCATGTGCAGATCGACCAGGATTACCTGCAGGTCTCGATGGATCGCGGCGAGACGATGTCGACGCTGGAGATCGACATCCAGATCCCCAACAAGAGCGCAAGGCCATTGGCCATGTCGGCCTGAGCGGCAGTGTTGCGGCCAGAGAAGCGCCGGAAAACTCCGGCGCCGCGCGGCGCTCCGCGAGCTGTCGCTTTCGACCTGCGCAGACCTGATCCCACCTGGCTCAGGCCTGTTGGCTCACGCCTTGGCCTTGAAGCGCGCCGCCTCCTCCGAACCGCTTGTGGCGTCGCCTGCGCTATACGAATGCGCGCCGGCGCCGGCCAGTTTGCCGCCATCGACGATCAGGTATTCCTCCCGGATCGGCCGGCCTTCGAACCAGCACTCCAGGATTTCGCGGGTGCCGGCGGCGTAGCGGGCCTGGGCCGAGAGCGATGATCCTGAAATATGCGGTGTCATCCCGTGATGCGGCATCGATCGCCAGGGATGGTCCTTGGGGGCCGGCTGCGGGAACCACACATCGCCGGCATAGCCGGCGAGCTGCCCGCTCTCCAGCGCACGGGCGACGGCGTCGCGATTGCAGATCTTGCCGCGCGCCGTGTTCACCAGATAGGCGCCCCGTTTCATCCTGGCGATCATCGCCTCGTCGAACAGGTTGTCCGTCTCCGGATGCAGAGGTGCATTGATCGTCACCACATCGCAGATGCCGACCATGGACGCGGCGTCTGGGTGGAAGGTGACGCCAAGGTCTTTCTCGACTGCCTCGGGCAGGCGGTGGCGGTCGGTGTAATGCAATGTGACGTCGAACGGCCGCAGCCGGCGCAGCACCGCGCTGCCGATCCGGCCCGTGCCGACGGTTCCGATCTGCATCCCCTCGACATCGTAGGAGCGCGCGACACAGTCGGCGATATTCCAGCCGCCATCGATGACCCACTGGTAGGAGGGGATGTAGTTTCGCACCAGCGCCAGGATCATCATCACCACATGCTCGGACACGCTGATCGAGTTGCAGTAGGTCACCTCGGCGACGGTGATGCCGCGGTCCATCGCGGCCTGCAGATCGACATGGTCGGACCCGATGCCGGCGGTGATCGCAAGCTTAAGGTGGTTTGCCTTGGCGATCCGTTCCTTGGTCAGATAGGCCGGCCAGAACGGCTGCGAGATGACGATTTCGGCGTCACCGAGTTCACGTTCGAAAACGCTGTCGGGACCGTCCTTGTCCGAGGTCACGACCAGCCTGTTCCCGGCGCTTTCGAGAAATGGCCTCAGGCCGAGCTCGCCCGACACGCTGCCGAGCAGAACCCCCGGTTCGAAATCGATGGCCTTCGGCGTGGGAAGCGTCTGGCCGCCGGGATAGCGGTCGAGATGCGGCAGCCCGTCCCGGGCATAATTTGACGGGTAACCGTCCACCGGATCGTCATAGAGGACGCAAACGACCTTTGCCATTTTGGTTCTCCCTTCGTCTGACAACGAGGAAGACGCTCGATTGTTAAGGCTGCCCGCCAAAACGAACGGGCGGCCACTCTGGTTTGTCAGAGGCCAGCAACTCCTGGCGCTTCCTGGGAAAGTTGCGCGCTATTGCGAATTAGATGGAGGAGCCGGACGTGGCTTCAAGGCCAGCGGCAGGCAACGGTGCCGCGTTGCTCTTCGGACCTTGGGCGTAACGAACGACGGGCTGCCATTGCAGCCACTGCCGCGACGGCGCCAGCCACAAAACCTCACTTCTTCCCTTGCGGGTAGATCGTCTCGCCGCGTTTCAGCATCTCGATGAAGGCGGCGATCTTCTTTTTGCGCCCGGCCTCGGTCTTCATGTTGTGGATGCGGAAGGCGAGCGCGAACCGGTTCTGCGCGCTGAGCGTTGCCAGCATCGCCTTCGCCTTGGGCTCGGCATCGATGGCCGCCTGCAAGTCCCCGGGGATTTTCATGTCCTTGCCGCTTCCGTAAGCGCGCGCCCAGCGGCCGTCGGCCTTCGCTGCCTCGACCTGTTTCAGCCCGTGCTCGGTCATCCGGCCTTCCTCGATCAGCCGGGCGACGTTGTCGACGTTGATCTGGCTCCAGGTGCTCTTCCTGCCGCGCGGCGTGTAGCGCTGCAAATAGCTCTTGTCGTCGAGCCCTTTGCGCACGGCGTCGATCCAACCCCAGCACAGCACGACGTCGATGGCCTGCTTGGGCGTGATCGAAGGCAGCCCCGAATCGACCTTGTGTATCTTGATCCAGACTTCTGTCTCGGTGTCGTGGTGCTTGCCGAGCCAGGTGTAGAAGCTTTCGGCATCGCTGAATTCGCGCACTTTGGCGGGGTCGACCTTGACCGGCGCCATCAGCGGGTCCGCCTGTTTGCGGTCATCATCGGTTTCCTCCTCGCTCATCTGATGAAGCAGCAACGGAGCCACCGTTGCAAGGCTGGCCGGACAGTCAAGCTGCCAATCTCACCCTCGTGGGCCCTCGTGGGGGAGATGTCCGGCAGGACTGAGGGGGCGTGAAGGATCGCAGAATCATTCCAGCTAGGTTCCTCGCCCCCACGAAAGTGGGGGAGAGGTGGCTCGGCGAAGCCGAGACGGAGAGGGGGACTGCGCCCTACGAAAGCCCCCTGTCCAGCCGCTTCGCGGCCACCTCTCGCCCGCTTCGCGGGGGCGAGGAACCCCAGGTCTTGAGGCCTGCGGGACAGCGCCCCCCTCTGCCCTGCCGGGCATCTCCCCCACAAGGGGGAGATCGGCAGCTCAATCCCTAGGAATCGTGAACACCTCGTCGGCGCGGCCGTAGCCGCCATCGGCGACCTCCTCGATCAGCACCATTGTGTAGGGCCGCACCTCCCCGCCGAACAGCTCGACGAACAAAGCGGTGGTCTTATGGATGAGGTCTTCCTTCTGCCGGGCGGACAGAGCGCGCTCAGGCACCTTGAAATTTGCAAACGGCATGATGTCGGTTCCTCAGTAGCGATTTGAAGGGAAAGTCAGACTGTGCCGCCATTGGCGCGCAGCACCTGGCCGTTGACCCAGCCGCCATCCGGCCCGGCGAGGAACGACACGACGCCGGCGATGTCGGCGGGCTGGCCAAGCCGGCCGAGCGGGATCATTTTCGTGATCGTCTCGACCAGCGCCTCGGACTTCCCGTTGAGAAACAGCTCGGTCGCCACCGGCCCCGGCGCCACGACATTGACGGTGATGCCGCGCGGTCCGAGCTCCTTGGCCAACACATGCGTCATCGCCTCGACGCCAGCCTTGCTCGCGGCGTAGACGCTGTAGGTCGGCTGGTAGAGCCCGACGACGCTGGATGAGAAGCTGATGATACGGCCGCCGTCGCGCAACCGCCGGGCACCTTCGCGCATGCCGTGAAACACGCCGCCGAGGTTCACCGCGATCTGCCGGTTGAAATCCGCGACGTCCATTTCAGCGAGCGGCGCAAGCTTCATGATCCCGGCATTGTTGACGAGCACGTCCAGCCCGCCCAAGGCCTGCTCGGCAGCGTCGAACAAACGCGCCACGCCCGTGGGCTCGCCGACATCTGCCTGGACGGCGATTGCCTCGCCCCTCTCTGCCTCGATCTCGCGCACCACCTGTTCGGCCGCTTCAGCGCCCCTGGCGTAGTTGACGACGACCGAAAAGCCGTCGCGCGCCAGTCTTCTGGCGATTTCAGCGCCAATTCCCTTCGAGGCGCCGGTCACCAGCGCCACCTTTCCATTCTGCATAGCCATGTCAGTTCTCCAATTCTTGTGGACTGAACGTAGGTGATAAACTCGCCGGGATAATCGCTCCGGACTTGCCAACACCATTCGGATATGGCGAACAATGGCGATGGACAGTCTCGACCGAATGCGCGTCCTTGCCCGAGTGATCGAACGCGGCAGCTTCACCGCGGCCGCCGCCGATCTCTCGATGTCGCGATCGACCGCCACCGAGGCGATCAAGGAGCTAGAGGCGCGGTTGGGCGCCAGGCTGCTTGAACGCACAACGCGCCATGTCACCCCGACGCTAGACGGCCAGGCCTATTACCAGCGCTGCCTTGCCATACTGGCCGATGTGGAGGATGCCGAGGCCGGCTTCCAGGCGGCGCAGCCGCAAGGGCAGCTGCGGATCGATGTGCACGGCTTCATGGCCCGCCATTTCATCCTGCCGCGACTCGCCGAGTTCCTCGACCGCTATCCCAGGATCGATCTGCATATCGGCGACGGCGACCGGCTGGTCGACCTGGTCCGCGAAGGCGTCGACTGCGTGCTGCGTTCCGGCGAACAGGCCGACAGCGGCATGATCGTGCGAAGGGTGGCAACGCTGCGCGAGGTGACCTGCGCCAGCCCCGCGTACTTGGAGAGGCACGGCGTGCCGGTAACGCCCGACGATCTCGGTGGCCATGCGATGGTCGGCTTCCGCTCGTCGCGGACCGGCGAGGTTATGCCGCTCGAATTCACGGTTGGAGGCGAGCTGCGCACCATCACGCTGCCGAGCCGGGTGACGGTCAACGGCTCCGACACGATGGCGGAACTCGCCCGTCTCGGCTTCGGGCTCGTGCAAGCACCGCACTACCGCTTCGCCGGCGATTTCGAGTGCGGCATGCTGGTCGAGGTGCTGCCGGACTATCCGCCGGCGCCGACGCCGCTGTCGGCGCTGTATCCGCAAAACCGCCAGCTCGCGCCGCGCGTGCGGGTGTTCATCGATTGGGTGATCGGCATTTTTGGCGAGGATGGGACATCGGCCCGGGCGTGATCGTGCCGGGCCGCCGGCTACTTTGCGCAGGTCGCGCTCCTTCGCGCCGCCTCTGTCCTGGCGGACAGAGGGGGCCTGTCCCGCGGCGCCCATGGCGGTTCTTCTCGTCGTACTGTAGATATCTCCGCGGCAGAACCGGCCCGGTGGACACGGCGGGCTTCAACTGGGGGATATGGTGCCATGCGATCGATGCTGTTCGGTCTGATGCTGTTGCTACCGACCGTGGCCCTGGCGGAACCGATAGAAACCCAGAAGATCATCACCGCGCTGACCGGCGACTGGAATGGCGACGGCGCCGTCGACCTGGCGATGATCGTCGAGACCCAGCCAAGCGAACCGATGGACATGCATTTCTTTCTCAGGGATCGCGAACACAACTTTTTGCGTCCTGCCGGCATCGTGCGTGACCAGATTCTCGGCGAGTGGAACGGTTACGACCGCTCCGGCTACGAGGCCTCCGACACCGAGCCGGAGCTGACCGCACTGCCCAACGGCTCGATCAAACTGTATCTGCCGGCGATGCCGGTCGGCAGCAAACGGACCAACCAGACGCTGACGCTCGCTTACCGCGACGGCGTCTTCATCGTCGCCGGCTTTGCCTATGATTATCACGATTATCTTGAAGACAATGTCGCAAGCGACTGCGATTACAATGTTTTGACCGGCAAGGGCAAAAGCAGCAAGATGCAGCCCGATGGCACCACAAAGCAGAAGACCGTGGCGGTGGGAGGCAAGGTCATAGCCTTTTCTGAGTGGAACCCTGGAACAGGCTTCAGCGCCTGCGGCGAGTGAGGAAAGCGCCCCGCATCAGGAAGATCTGACCGGTACGGACTGCTTCACTGCAGCTGCGGTTTCTTGAGAAAGCTGTTGCGGTCGGCCGACTTGACGCGCAGCCAGGTTTCGCGGCCGTCGCGCACCACCCGCAATGGGATCTCGGCGCCCGCCGGGTTCTGCCACAGCTTGCGATAGAAATCGGCGAGCCCGTCGACTTCTCCGTCGCGGACGTCCGAGATGATGTCGCCCTGGCGCAAGCCGGCTTCGGCGGCGGGGCTGCCTTCGGCGACGCTCATCACCACGACCTCGCCATTGCTTTCGGCGGAGAAGGCGCCGAGCCATGGGCGCGGTGGCTTGGCAACCTGGCCGCGTGTCAGGAGATCGTCGAGAATCGGCGGCAGAAGGTCGATCGGCACCACCATGTTGATGTCGGCGATCTCGCCGGCGCGGCTCATCTGCAGGCGCAGCGAACCGATGCCAAGCAGCCTGCCGTCCTGCCCGATGAGTGCCGCACCTCCCCATGACGGATGGGCCGGCGCGGTGAAGATCGCCTCGTCCAGGAGATACTCCCAATAGCCGGCGAATTCCTGTTTGGTGACGATGTGCGCCCTGACCGCCTGGCCGATGCCGTCGGCGAGCACCACGGGGTCGCCGGCCATCGCCCTGGCCGCGTCGCCGAAAGCCACCGCGGGCAGGCCGAGCGGGGCCAGCGCCTGCACCAGGCCGAAGCCCGATTCCTGGTCATAGGCAAGCGCGTGGGCGGGAACCACGCGCCCGTTATGGTCGGTCAGCCAGACTTCTTCCGCCTCGGTGATGAGATAGCCGATGGTGAGCACCAGCCCGTTATCGCGAATGACCACGCCGCTGCCTTCCCGGCTCGTGCCCAGCGCATTGGCGGTGAAGGCGTCGTCGGGGATCGAGGCCCGCACCGCCACGATGGACCGCAAAATCGTATCGATGGTCATGCTCTCAATCCCGGCAAGCGATGCGTGGGCCGGCAAGGCCCGATATCCCTATAGGTATGGCGCACGTGACGAGGCGCAAGGGCATCGATTAGCCCTTCCCCCTCGGGGCCTATTGGGGAGAAGGGGCGCGCGGCATCGGCAATAGTTCAACATAAGTTGAACTTCCTGGCGACCGCACTACCTGTAACTATGTGTAGACGAACCTGCCCCACCTTCCCGCTCTCATCGCGCAAGCTGATCCTCCCCAAGACGCTCCCCGCTCACAACACAAGGCCTCCCAAGATGAACCAATATACACCGCCGAAAGTATGGACCTGGAACAAGGAAAATGGCGGCGCCTTCGCCAGCATCAACCGGCCGATCGCGGGCCCGACGCATGACAAGGAGCTGCCGGTCGGCAAGCATCCGCTGCAGCTTTATTCGCAGGCGACACCGAACGGGGTCAAGGTGACGATCATGCTGGAGGAGCTCTTGGCGCTCGGCCACAAAGGTGCCGAATATGACGCCTGGCTGATCAAGATCAACGACGGCGACCAGTTCGGCAGCGGCTTCGTCGAGGTCAACCCCAACTCCAAGATCCCGGCGCTGATGGACCGCAGCGGGCCAAAGCCGATCCGCGTCTTCGAATCCGGCTCGATCCTGGTGCATCTGGCCGAAAAATTCGGCGAATTCCTGCCGACCGGGCAGCCGGCGCGCGCAGAAACCCTGTCGTGGCTGTTCTGGCAGATGGGCTCGGCGCCCTATCTCGGCGGCGGCTTCGGCCATTTCTATGCTTATGCGCCGGAAAAGATCGAATATGCCATCGACCGCTTCGCTATGGAGACCAAGCGCCAGATGGACGTGCTCGACAGGCGGCTGGCGGTAAGCGAGTATCTCGGCGGCGATGCCTACACGATTGCCGATATGGCCGTGTGGCCCTGGTATGGCGGGCTGGCCAAGGGCCGCATGTACAACGACGCCGGCGATTTCCTGGCAGTGGACGAGTACAAGAACGTGCAGCGCTGGGCCGAAGCAATCGACGCACGGCCGGCGGTGCAGCGCGGCCGCATGGTCAATCGCGCCTTCGGCGAGCCGGCGATGCAGCTGCACGAGCGCCACGACGCCAGCGATTTCGACACCAAGACGCAGGACAAGCTGGCGGCCGAATGAGCGGCTTTGGCCAGACGCGTGGGGCCGGAGACGTCCGGCGCCGCGCTCCTCGACCACTGTAACAGCAGTCATCCTAGGATCTCCGTGACGTCGCTTCGCTCCTGCTTCGCCTTAGGATGACGAAGGCATCACTGCTTAAGGCCAATCGCGACGGTGAAGATTGGCAATTGCGTCGCCGCGTGCGGGTGGCGGGTGATGGCAAATCGCAAACTTCGAGATTGGCTGAACAACACTCCCCCGTTCGTCATCCTAGGGCGAAGCGGGAGCGCAGACCTAGGGATCCATACCGTTACGATGACCGAGAAGGGCAGCGATCGCCCTCAAGCCTGTCCTATTGCACAAGCCACAGGCAGGCTTCCGTGCTGCCAACACCAGACATATGTATCCGGAAATATATACTGGTTGACTAAAGTAACGGAACGTCCAATGCACATTCCCAGAACCGAACAAGTCCGCTTTCAAAAGGCTTAGACCATCTTATCTATTTCGGTCACATCATGATCTAAGCACATCGATGTTCTGCCGTCGCGTAATCTGAATTTCGACACGCGCCAAAACCGCATACCCTCTCGTCGGTCCAGCACTCGCGGTCGCGGATCACCTATGTGTCTTTTGCTCGGCTCTGTAGATCAGTTGGACGACGAACAAAAAATATCCAACCTGCGAAACGATCAAGGTAAGGACCGTCCAGCCCAGCGCCTTCCAGATTGAACCCGTTGCCAAAAAAGTCGAGAGCGCCACGACGAACGACGCGGTGGTCATCCCCACCAGGAACTGTGGAAAATTCATCGCTTTTCAAAGCCGTCCCGGAGCTTCTAACAGCCGCGACGGCCACCCTTGCCCATTTACCCCGGACCAACGTTTTCACCCTTTCAATGGTTGCGCAAGTGGCGAATGGATCAGAAGTGTGCACATGCTTAATGCATCCTCTGGTTGAGATGCTTCCTGGCTCGTGCTGGTCCATTCAAAAAGAGCTGACCTATTGCGGAAGGGCACGATGGAAATTTGTTGCGCGCCGGGTGCGCTGGGCGCAACGTGGGCCCTGCTGACTGCCACAAAACAAGAATATCAGTCCAGGGGAGAATGGGGCCACGGGGAGGATTACATGGCGCTCAAGGTAACCGGCGCGGGATTTGGACGCACGGGCACATGGTCGACCTTTGCCGCGCTGAACAGGCTCGGCTTTCCATGCTATCACATGCAGGAAGTGATCCTCAAGCTGAAGCGATTGCCCTGAGGTAAAATCCACCAGCGCTGGACAGCCGCTGCTCAACTCATGAACCAGTTGCAGGTGATGGCATAGGCGCTAGGTCGGATGACTTCCGCATCCTCGTTGTCGCGACCGGCCGGGGTCAACGTGCCTGTCATCGGAGAAGCAACCGCCCCGCCGTGCCTCCTGTGGTCCCTTCGCCGGCTCCTTGCGCAGTAACGGTTTCTTCGTTGCTTTTGTCGCACAATGGCCGCGATGGGGCAGGCGACGTCCAGGGCATGGCTGACAAGAAGAATCGCAACGAAGAGTTCTGGGAGCTGGCGCTCGAGCGCGCGCATCTTGGCGTCTGGGATTGGGATCTCAGGACCGGCGACTGTTTCTACTCGGCAATGTGGTCGCAGATGCTCGGCTATGGCGAGGGCGAGCTTGCCGAGACAAGCGACCTTTGGCTGCAACTGACGCATCCTGACGATCGCGAGCGGGCGGTGGGCAGCGGCGAACGCCACATTGCCGGGCTGACCGATTCCATCGAGACCGAGCTCAGGCTGAAACACAAATCCGGCCACTGGGTATGGGTTCTCGATCGCGGCGGAGTGGTGGAGCGCGACGCGGAAGGCCGGCCGCTCCGGCTGATGGGCGTCCAGACCGACATCACCAAGCAGAAGCAAGCGGAAGCACAGCTTGAGCAGGTGAACGTCCGCTTTCGCCTGGCGTTAGCAGCCAGCGGCACCGGCATCTGGCATCACGATCTCGCCGCACGCAAAAGCTACTGGGACCAGCGCACGCGGGAAATCTTCGGGCTCGTCGCCGAAACCGACGAGGTGTCGCAAGACCTCTGGCACAGCTATCTGCATCCGGATGACAGGGCCGACGCCGAGCGGGCCCACTTGGCGCCGCTGCAAACCCAAAAGGTCGTCGCCGTGCAATACCGCATCATCAAGCGGGACGGCGAAATCAGACATGTCGAATCGCTGATACGGCTTATCGCCGACGCCCAGTCGTCGGGCCAGATCCTGGGCACGGTGCGTGACATCACCGAGGCGAAGCAACGCGAGCAGGAACTTGCCCATGCGGCCCACCATGACGCGCTGACCGGCCTTCTGAACCGCGCTGCATTCGACCGGCTGCTGGCCGAGCATATCGCAACGGCGCGCCCGCTCGCGATCTTCTACGTCGATCTCGACTACTTCAAGGCTCTGAACGACTTCGCCGGCCACGCCGCCGGCGACCTTGCACTGAAGAGCGTCGCCAAGCGCATTCAGGGCTGTCTGCCGCCGTCGGTGCATGCCGCGCGCCTCGGCGGCGACGAGTTCGCGCTGCTGGTGCCTGATTGCGACGCAGCGCAAGCCGAGCGTCTCGCCGGCGCCGTTCTCGCGGCGGTTCGCGATGCCGACCTCGGCGCGACGGCGGCGTCGCGCAAGCTCGCGGCCAGCATCGGCATCGCCTTTGTCGCCGATGAGAATACCGCGGTGGCCGACGCGCTCGCCTGCGCCGACGACGCCTGCTATGCGGCCAAGGCCGCCGGGCGCAATCGCTTCGCGGTGTTCGCCCCTGAGACAACATCCGGTTCCAGCGGTCTCAATGCGGCGCGGCTGGCGGCCGACACCGTCGATGCCATGGAAGACGGAAGGCTGAAACTGTTCGGCCAGGAAATCCATCGGCTCGGAACACCTTTGCAAGAGAGCCGCCATGTCGAGGTCCTGGCGCGGCTCGCCGGGCGCAACGGGCGGCTGATCCCGCCGGGCGAGTTCATCCCGGCGGCGGAGCGGTTCGGCATAGCCTCGCGGCTCGATCGCTGGATCATCAGGACGGCGCTCTCGCTTCATGGTCCGGCGCTGAAGTCAGGGGCGCTCACGCTCGGCTTCAACCTGTCGGCGCAGACCCTGAGCGATCCGCAGCTTTGGGATTTCGTCGACGCCGTCATCGATGAGACCGGGGCGCCGCATTCCGGCATCGGCTTCGAGATCACCGAAACCGCCGCAGTCACCAATTTCACTGCTGCCGAACAGTTCGTCCGCAAGGCGCGCGAGCGACGCTGCCGCGTCAGCCTCGACGATTTCGGGGCGGGCATGAGTTCGTTCGAATATCTCCGGCGCTTTCCCGTCGACGCCATCAAGATCGACGGCTCCTTCATCGAGCATATTGCGGAGAGCCGCTTCGACCGCGAAATCGTCTCGGCCATATCCGGCATCGCCAGAAGCCTCGGCTGCTCCGTGGTGGCGGAGAAGATCGAAGAGCAGGCTTCGCTCGACATCCTCAGGGGTATGGGCGTTGCCTTCGGCCAGGGATTTCTGCTGCACCGGCCGGAGCCGCTGCAAGCGATCGTGGCACGGGCGAGCGCGCAAGCGGCTTTGCCAGCTGGACGGCGAGCATAGCATCCGCTCGCCGGGCGCGAGGCTGCAGGACGGCCAGCGATCCGTCACGCGCGAGATCGGATTCGCGTCGGTCGAAGGTGAGAAAGCCAAAAGCCGCGAGAACGTCCAGAATAGTTCCAGCGTCGACACTGCGAGTTGGTCAGGGCTTTCCCGGCGGGCGATACCGGATCGACTTTGCCTTCCCAAGCGCTTGCATCGTCTCTTCGACGCTTAGGA
>NZ_JBSPTO010000044.1:0-26616 GCF_053850215.1 Mesorhizobium sp. f-mel | reverse complement strand
AGCATGCCCGGTTACGCACGATCGTGGCGCCGGCCTTCAGCAACCGCAGGGTGAAGCTGCTCGCGCAGCAGGTCGAGGTGATCGCCGCGCAGTTGTTCGAGACGCTGGCGGCCCAGCCCCAGCCCGCCGACCTGCGGCGCCATCTCTCCTTTCCGCTTCCGGCCATGGTCATCAGCGCGCTGATGGGCGTGCTCTACGAGGATCACGCCTTTTTCGCCGGGCTGTCCGACGAGGTGATGACGCACCAGCATGAAAGCGGCCCGCGTAGCGCGTCGCGCCTGGCCTGGGAAGAACTGCGCGCCTACATTCGCGGCAAGATGCGGGACACGCGTCAGGATCCGGGCGACAACCTGCTGACGGATTTGCTCGCGGCGGTCGACCAGGGCAAGGCGACCGAGGAAGAGGCGATCGGCCTGGCGGCGGGCATGCTGGTGGCCGGGCACGAGAGCACCCTCGCGCAGATCGAATTCGGCCTGCTGGCCATGTTCCGCCATCCGCAACAGCGCGAACGCCTGGTCGGCGATCCATCCCTGGTGGACAAGGCGGTGGAGGAAATCATGCGCATGTACCCGCCGGGCGCGGGCTGGGACGGCATCATGCGCTATCCGAGAACCGACGTGACCATCGCAGGCGTGCATATTCCCGCGGAGAGCAAGGTGCTGGTCGGCCTGCCGGCGACGTCGTTTGATCCGCGCCATTTCGACGACCCGGAAATCTTCGACATCGCACGCGACGAAAATCCGCACCTGGCGTTCTCCCACGGGCCGCACTACTGCATCGGCATGGCGCTGGCCAGGCTGGAACTCAAGGTGGTGTTCGGTTCGATCTTCCAGCGCTTTCCCGCGCTGCGCCTGGCCGTTGCGCCCGAAGAACTGAAGTTGCGCAAGCAGATTATCACTGGCGGGTTCGAGGAGTTCCCGGTGCTCTGGTGATGCGCGGACGCCGCCGGGAATCGCGATCTTCTCCGCAATTTGCCGGCGCGCCTGGCGCGCGCCGGTCAGATCAGCCAGCCAACAGGTAACCAAGATGGACGTGCAAGAAACCACGGCAGCATGCCGGGACGCCTTCGCCGAACTGGCGTCGCCAGCGTGCATCCACGACCCGTATCCGTTCATGCGGTGGTTGCGCGAGCACGATCCGGTGCATCGCGCGGCGTCGGGCCTCTTTCTGTTGAGCCGCCACGCCGACATCTACTGGGCGCTCAAGGCTACGGGCGATGCGTTTCGGGGACCGGCGCCGGGCGAACTGGCGCGCTATTTCCCGCGTGCGGCGACCAGCCTGTCGCTTAACCTGCTGGCGTCCACGCTAGCGATGAAGGAACCACCGACGCATACACGTCTGCGCCGGCTGATCTCGCGCGATTTCACCAAGTGCCAGATCGACAACCTGCGGCCGAGCATCGCGCGCATCGTCGCAGCGCGCCTGGACGGCATGGCGCCCCCGCTGGAGCGCGGGGAGGCGGTGGACCTGCATCGGGAATTCGCGCTGGCCTTGCCTATGCTGGTCTTCGCCGAACTGTTCGGCATGCCCCAGGACGACATGTTCGGGTTCGCCGCAGGCATCGGCGCCATTCTGGAAGGCCTGAGGCCGCACGCCAGCGATCCCCAGCTCGCCGCGGCGGACGAGGTCAGCGCCACGGTGCAGGCCTACTTCGGCGACCTCGTAGAGCGCAAGCGCACCGATCCCCGCCACGACATCGTGTCGACGCTGGTCGGCGCACACGACCACGACACCGACACGCTGTCGAATGCGGAGCTGATCAGCATGCTATGGGGCATGCTGCTGGGCGGCTTCGCCACCACTGCTGCGACCATCGACCATGCGGTCCTGGCGATGCTGGCATATCCCGAACAGCGGCACTGGCTGCAGGGAGACGCCATGGGGGTGGAGGCATTCGTCGAAGAGGTCCTGCGCTGCGACGCGCCCGCCATGTTCAGCTCCATTCCGCGTATCGCCCAGCGCGACATCGAACTGAGCGGCGTGGTGATCCCGAAGAACGCGGACGTGCGCGTGCTGATCGCGGCCGGCAATCGCGACCCGGACGCCTTCGCCGATCCCGACCGCTTCGATCCCGCGCGGTTCTACGGCACCAGTCCTGGCATGTCGACCGAGGGGAAGATCATGCTGAGCTTCGGCCACGGCATCCACTTCTGCCTCGGTGCGCAACTGGCCCGGGTGCAGTTGGCCGAGAGCCTGCCGCGGATCCAGGCGCGCTTCCCCACGCTGGCATTGGCCGAGCAGCCGACCCGGGAGCCCTCCGCGTTCCTTAGGACGTTTCGCGCGCTGCCGGTGCGGCTGCATGCGCCGGCGGGGGGCTGAGATGCGCGTCGTGGTCGACCAGGATCTGTGCGGAACCACCGGGCAGTGCGTGCTGACGCTGCCGGGCACCTTTCGCCAGCGCGAACCGGACGGCGTGGCCGAAGTGTGCGTGGCGACGGTCCCGCAGGCGCTGCACGCCGCCGTGCGGCTCGCGGCCAGCCAGTGCCCGGTCGCCGCCATTCGGGTCATCGAAAGCGACGCTGGCAATGACGAGCGCGCCAGCGCCGACCCTGCGCCTTTTCCGGCGGAGGCCGAGCGGCATGCCGCGAAAGACCAACGCAATCCAGGAGGACACGATGGGACGGTTTGAAGGCAAGGTGGCCGTGGTGACCGGCGCCGGCGCCGGCATCGGCAAGGCATGCGCCATCGCCATCGCGCGCGAGGGCGGCAGAGTGGTGGTGGCCGACATTGATGGCTCGGCGGCCATCGCCTGCACCGAGCAGATCGCGGCCGAAGCGGGCCACGCGCTGGCCATGGTCATGGATATCGCCGATGCGCAGGCGGTGGCAGCGCTGTTCGAGACGGCGGAGCTGCACTTCGGTGGGGTCGACCTGCTGGTGAACAACGCGAGCGCCATGCATCTGACCCCGCGCGACCGCGCGATCCTCGACCTGGACCTGGCGGTCTGGGATCAGACCATGGCGACCAATCTGCGCGGCACGCTGCTCTGCTGCCGGCAGGCCATCCCACGGATGATCGCCCGCGGCGGTGGCGCGATCGTCAACATGTCGTCGTGCCAGGGGCTCAGCGGTGACACCGCGCAGACGTCCTACGCCGCGTCGAAGGCGGCGATGAACATGCTGTCGGCCTCGCTCGCCACCCAGTACGGTCATGCGCAGATCCGCTGCAACGCGGTTGCGCCGGGTCTCATCATGACCGAGCGTCTCCTCGCCAAGCTGGACGAGTGCATGCAACGGCATCTGCACCGGCACCAGCTCCTGCCGCGCGTCGGCCGCCCCGAGGACGTGGCCGCGCTGGTGGCGTTCCTGCTCTCCGACGATGCTGCGTTCATCACCGGCCAGGTCGTGTGCATCGACGGCGGCATGCTGGCGCATGTGCCGACGTACGCCGACGGTGGCAACAGCCGCGCCGCGCGGGCTGCCGGCGACACCCCCGAAGCGGCGCGCTGCTGATGGCCATGCTGCTCAACCCGCTGGACCGTCGGCACCGGCTGCGGTACGACATCCCGGTCGTGCCCGGCGCTTTCCCCCTGGTCGGGCATCTTCCCGCCATCGCCTGCGACCTGCCGCGCCTGCTGCGGCGCGCGGAACGGACGCTGGGCAGCCACTTCTGGCTGGATTTCGGCCCTGCCGGACACCTGATGACCTGCATGGATCCTGATGCGTTCGCACTGCTCCGGCACAAGGACGTGTCCTCGGCGCTGATCGAAGAGATCGCGCCCGAATTGCTTGGCGGAACGTTGGTCGCCCAGGACGGCGGCGCGCACCGGCAGGCGCGCGATGCGATCAAGGCGGCGTTCCTGCCCAAGGGGCTGACCCAGGCCGGCATCGGCGACCTCTTCGCGCCCGTCATCCTGGCGCGGGTGCAGGCGTGGCGCGACCGCCGCGAGGTAACCATCCTGCCTGAAACCGGCGACCTGATGCTCAAGCTCATCTTCAGCCTCATGGGAATCCCCGCGCAGGACCTGCCGGGATGGCATCGCAAGTACCGGCAACTGCTGCAGTTGGTCGTCGCGCCCCCGGTCGACCTGCCCGGACTGCCCTTGCGGCGCGGCCGCGCCGCCCGCGACTGGATCGACGCGCAGTTGCGCCTGTTCGTCCGCGACGCGCGCGCGCATGCCGCGCGCACCGGGGTGATCAACGACATGGTGAGCGCCTTCGATGGCAGTGACGATGCGCTCTGTGATGACGTCCTGGTCGCCAATATCCGCGTGCTGCTGCTTGCCGGCCACGACACCACCGCCTCGACGATGGCCTGGTTGGTGATCGAGCTGGCGCGGCGGCCTGTGCTGTGGGACGCCCTGGTCGAGGAGGCGCAACGCGTGGGCGCGGTGCCGACCCGCCACGCGGACCTGGCGCAGTGTCCGGTCGCCGAGGCGCTGTTCCGCGAGACGCTGCGCGTGCATCCGGCGATCACGCTCCTGCCGCGGCGCGCGCTGCAAGAATTGCAACTCGGCCAGCGGCGGATTCCCGTTGGCACCGACCTGTGCATCCCGCTGCTGCATTTCTCGACCTCGGCGCTGCTGCACGAGGCGCCTGATCAGTTCCGCCTGGAGCGGTGGCTGCAACGCACGGAGCCGATCCGGCCGGTGGACATGCTGCAGTTCGGTACCGGCCCACACGTTTGCATCGGCTACCACCTGGTATGGCTGGAAATGGTGCAGTTCTGCATCGCCTTGGCGCTGACCATGCACAAGGCCGGGTTGCGGCCGCGGTTGCTGAGCGGCGTCGAAAAAGGCCGGCGCTATTACCCGACCGCACATCCGTCCATGAAAATCCGCATCGGATTCTCATGATCTGGCATCGCATGCCCCGTGTGGCGAGGCAGCGGCGCCGGCGACGCGCGGCATTGCTGCACCTTGCGCGCGCTCGGTGCGACCCCGGCAACACCACCTGCTGCCACTCGCGGTGGCCGTCTCCTGTCAGGTACAAGACATGAACAACGTGCAGACCGGTTCCACGCTACACGACGACCGAACTGGCGTTTCCGCGCTCGGCAGATTGGGTGCGCAGGCGTGCGGCGCATCCGGCAGGCTGCTGCCGGAGATCTGGATGCAGGACGGCGCAAAGCGGGTCGAACAGGCGCTGGCGCGTCTTCTCGACGCCGAAGAAGACGATGAGACCGAACTGATGGCGGCGATGCGCTACGCCACCTTGCATGGCGGGAAGCGCACCCGCGCCTTGCTCTGTCTGGCTGCCGGCGCACTGGCCGACACGCCGGCGCACATGCTCGACGACGTCGGCGCCGCCATCGAGATGATGCACGCCTGTACCCTGGTCCACGACGACCTGCCCGCGATGGATGACGACGTGCTTCGCCGCGGCCTTCCAACCGTGCACGTCAAGTTCGGCGAAGCCACTGCGATCCTGGTCGGCGATGCGCTGCAGGCGCACGCTTTCCTGACCCTGGCGAGCCTGGATGCGCCGGGCGACAACCGTATCGCGCTCGTGCGCGAACTGGCGCAGGCGGTGTCCGCCGAGGGTGCCGCAGGCGGGCAGGCCATGGATTTGTCGCTGGTCGGAAAGCACGTCGAGCTGGACACGATCGTGGCGATGCACCGGATGAAGAGCGGAGCGCTAGTGCGCGCGTCCGTTCGCATGGGCGCACTATCCGCCATCGCGGAGGATGCCGCACACGCTGCGCTGTACTGTGCGCTCGATCGCTACAGCGCCTGTTTCGGGCTGGCGTTGCAGGTGGTCGACGACATTCTCGACGCGACAGCGGACACCGCGACGCTGGGCAAGACCCCCGGCAAGGACGCGGCGGCGCAGAAGCCGACCTGCGCGTCGATCATGGGGCTGCAGGCAGCGCGCCAGTTCGCGCTGGATTTGTTGCGCGACGCCGGGGAGGCCATCGTCCCGCTGGGGCCGCGTGCGGAACGGTTGGCGCAGATGCTGCAGCGGGCCAATGCGTATCTGTACAAGCACGCGCCATGCGCATGAGCGCGCCCGTACGCATGGAATTGCCCCTGTGCCGTTGCGATCGGCCGGCGGCAGCGGTGCATGCTGCGCTGTGTCCGAGTCCGCGGCGCCGATTGCTGCAGTTGGCCAGCACGGCCACGGCGCATAGCGGCGCGCTGCGCGCAACAACCCTATGCGGCGGACCGGCGTCTGCCCGATCCTGGTTCTCGTCAACCGCCTGCAGAAGGAACGTCCCGCGTGAACGCGCTATCCGAACAGATCCTTTCCGAACTGCGCCACCTGCTGAGCGAGATGAGCGACGGCGGCGGCGTCGGTCCGTCCGTCTACGACACGGCGCGAGCTCTGCAGTTCCACGGCAACGCCACCGGTCGGCAGGACGCATACGCGTGGCTCATTGCGCAGCAACAGGCCGATGGCGGATGGGGAATCGCGGACTTCCCGCTGTTCCGCCATGCGCCCACGTGGGCGGCGTTGCTGGCATTGCAGCGTGCCGATCCTCTTCCCGGCGCTGCCGATGCAGTCCAGGCTGCAACCCGATTCCTCGAGCGCCAGCCCGATCCCTACGCGCATGCGGTGCCGGAAGACGCGCCGATCGGCGCGGAGCTGATCCTGCCGCAATTGTGCGGCGAGGCCGCATCCTTGCTGGGCGGCGTGGCGTTTCCGCGCCACGCGGCGCTGTTGCCGTTGCGGCAAGCGCGCATGGTCAAGCTGGGGGCGGTGGCGACGTTGCCGAGCGGCCATCCGTTGCTACACTCCTGGGAAGCCTGGGGGACGTCGCCGACCACCGCATGCCCGGATGACGACGGCAGCATCGGCATCAGTCCGGCGGCCACCGCCGCGTGGCGTGCGCACGCCGTGACACAGGGGAGCACACCGCAGGTCGGGCGCGCCGACGCGTATCTGCAGGCGGCATCGCGGGCGACCCGCAGCGGCATCGAAGGTGTCGTTCCCGGCGTCTGGCCGATCAATGTGTTCGAGCCGTGCTGGTCGCTATACACCCTGCATCTGGCCGGGCTGTTCGCGCATCCCGCGCTCGCCGAGGCGGTGCGCGTGATCGTCGCACAGCTCGATGCCCGGCTGGGCGTGCGCGGTCTGGGCCCGGCCTTGCACTTCGCGGCCGATGCTGACGACACCGCCGTTGCGTTGGGCGTCCTGCGCCTTGCAGGCCGCGACCCGGCGGTCGATGCGTTGCGCCATTTCGAAACCGGCGAGCTGTTCGTCACCTTCCCCGGCGAGCGCAATGCCTCGGTGTCGACCAACATCCATGCCCTGCATGCGTTGCGACTGTTGGGAAAGCCCGCTGCCGGCACCAGCGCCTACGTCGAAGCCAATCGCAACCCGCACGGTCTATGGGACAACGAAAAATGGCACGTTTCGTGGCTGTATCCCACCGCGCATGCGATCGCTGCGCTTGCGCAAGGCAAGCCCCAGTGGCGCGACGAGCGCGCGCTGGCGGCACTGCTGCAGGCGCAGAGCGACGACGGCGGTTGGGGCGCCGGTCGCGCGTCCACATTCGAGGAAACCGCCTATGCGCTGTTCGCGTTGCACGTGATCGAAGGGGGCGAAGAGCCGACAGGGCGCCGGCGCATCGCGCAGGCGGTGGCGCGTGCGCTGAAGTGGATGCTCGCCCGCCATGCGGCGCATGCCTTGCCGCAGACGCCGCTGTGGATCGGCAAGGAACTGTATTGCCCCACCCGGGTCGTGCGTGTGGCCGAACTCGCCGGGTTGTGGCTGGCGCTCGGTTGGGGGCGGCGCGTCCTGGCCGAGGGAGCAGGAGCTGCGCCATGATCCAGACCGAACGCGCGCTGCAGCAGGTGCTGGAGTGGGGGCATTCCCTGACCGGGTTCGCCGACGAGCATGCCGTGGAAGCGGTCAGGGGCGGCCAGTACATCCTGCAGCGCATCCACCCGAGCCTGCGCGACACCAGCGCCCGCACCGGCCGCGATCCGCAGGACGAAACGCTGATCGTGGCGTTTTATCGCGAATTGGCGCTGCTGTTCTGGCTCGACGACTGCAACGACCGTGGCCTGATCGGCCCGGAGCAGCTCACCGCGGTGGAGCAGGCGCTGGGGAAGGGCGTGCCGTGCGCGCTCCCCGGATTCGAGGGCTGCGCTGTGCTGCGCGCTTCGCTGGCCGCGCTCGCCTACGATCGTCGCGACTATGCTCAGCTTCTCGATGATACCCGGTGTTACTGCGCGGCGCTGCGCGCCGGACACGCGAAGGCGGCAGGGGCGGAACGCTGGTCCTACGCCGAGTACCTGCACAACGGCATCGATTCGATCGCCTACGCGAACGTGCTCTGTTGCCTGTCGTTGCTGTGGGGGCTGGACATGGCGACCTTGCGCGCGCGTCCCGCGTTTCGCCAGGTCCTGCGGCTCATCTCCGCGATAGGGCGCCTGCAAAACGATCTGCATGGACGCGACAAGGACAGGTCGGACGGCGAGGCCGACAACGCGGCGGTCCTGCTGCTGCAACGCTATCCGGCCATGCCTGTGCTGGAGTTCCTCAACGACGAGCTGGCCGGCCATACTCGCATGCTGCACCAGGCGATGGCGGAAGAACGCTTTCCCGCGCCGTGGGGACCGTTGATCGAGGCCATGGCCGCCATCCGCGCGCAGTACTATCAGACCTCGACCAGCCGCTACCGCAGCGACGCTGCGGGGGGAGGCCAGCGTGCGCCGGCCTGAACGCGCGGGAGGCGGCGGCGTGCGCGCGCTGCCGTCGGTCCGATCCGACGCAACGCCGTCGCCCGATTCGACGGATGAAGCGAGCATGAGCGACACCGCCCTGAGCCGGCGCAAGGACGACCATTTGGACATCGTGCTGGATCGGCGAACGGCGCGGGCCACGGTCACCGCCGGCTGGGAGTACATCCGTTTCGAACACTGCGCATTGCCCGAGTTGGACCTGACGCAGATCGACCTGCGCGCCTCGCTGCTGGGCAAGACCATGCGCGCGCCGCTGCTGATCAGCTCCATGACCGGCGGCATGCCACGCGCCGAAGCCATCAACCGGCATCTGAGCGAGGCAGCGCAAGCCTTGGGCATCGCCATGTGCGTCGGCTCGCAGCGCGTGAGCCTGCAATCCCGCAACTCCCAGGGGCTGACGCACACCGTGCGCCGTCTGGCCCCAGACATTCCCTTGCTGGCCAATATCGGCGCCGCGCAACTGCGCGAGGCCGACGGCCTGGACCTGGCGTGCCGGGCGGTGGATGCGCTGGAGGCCGATGGGCTCATCGTCCATCTCAATCCGCTGCAGGAAGCGGTACAGCCGGAGGGCGACCGCGACTGGCGCGGCATCCTGGCGCAGATCGCTCGCGCCGCGCGCAGTGTGGGCGTGCCGATCGTGGCCAAGGAAGTGGGGTCGGCCCTGTCCGCCTCGGTGGCCTGTGCGCTCGTCGAGGCGGGCGTGGCGGTGATCGATGTCGCCGGCGCTGGCGGCACCAGTTGGGCCGCGGTGGAGGGCGAGCGCGCCCGCGATGTCGCCGACCGTGCAGTGGCGATGGCGTTCGCCGATTGGGGGATTCCGACCCCGGCCAGCGTGAAGGCGGTACGTCGGGCGCTGCCAACGGTGAAGCTGATCGCCTCGGGCGGGATCCGCGACGGCGTCGACGTGGCCAAGGCCATCCGCCTGGGTGCGGACATCGCGGGGCAGGCGGCCGGCGTGCTGCGCGCGGCGACGGTGTCCACCGAGGCGGTCGTCGCGCATTTCGAGATCGTCATCCGCCAGTTGGCCGTTGCCTGCTTCTGCACCGGCTCGGCCGATCTGGCGGCGTTGCGTCAGGCGCGCTTGTTGCCCTCGGCGCATCTGCCCGCCGGTTGATGCCGGCGTCGCCCGCCCGTGGCGGCGGGCGCCTAGTTAAAATGACCCGGACAAATAGCTCCGTAGCAGGGAGAAAGCGCAGTGCCGATGTTGAGCTTTCCGATGGAGCAGCGCAGTGCCCTGTTCGAGGATTTGCTAGCCCGCATTCCTGCTGGGAGCCCTGTGATTCAAATTACCTGCGGACCTTTGTTACCAGTGATCAAGATGCCGGACCGCTATGTCGTGTCGCACTATGATTTCGTCGTCCGCAACATCCCGCCCGCACAGCTCTGGACCTACCGACGGGCAGCGTGAGCGCCCCTGATCGGAGGATGAGAAGCTGGGAATCGTCGGAGGAGCTATTCGGTTCCGCCGCAGGCATCCGCCGACGTCACCTTGATCAATTACGAGGGCAGGGAGTCCCGGGAGCGATCGTACCGAGTTGAGCCTGTCTCGAAGCGTCTTCCGATGATGCGGCGCCATTATGCAGCGATCTCAACGCAACTGAAATGCCCACCTCATCAGACCGTCAAAAACAGTCCCGCTCCAGAACTGCCGGGGGCTGGGCAGGAAAAATCAATTCGGCATAACCATTGACCCGCTTCTTAAGGGAGGCGCTCCGCAGGAGCATTGCCTGAAACCACCCTGCCGCTCGTCCCGAAGGTCCGCCGCAATTTGCTGATCGCACTCACAGTGGGCAGGCCTATGACAATTTGCAGCTGCTTGTCACGGTTGCGGTGGCCATGAGAGCTCTCGCGAGGCCAGCCCATCTTTGATGCTGTGAACAACTTGTTGGCCTGATTGCGCTGGCTGCGGCTTCGCGCACAGTTTGCGCATGGCGGCAGACGTTGGCCTCGATGCTCTCTTGTTCGAAATGGCGGCCGCAAGCGTTCGGCTGCTGCCCCTGAGCTTTGGCGACAAGGCAACCAGGCTAGCCCACCAGACGTCGGGGCGGTTTCTTTTTGAGGTCCGGGTCGATGGTGATCCTCAATTTCAGCGAACTGCGGCCATCCGCTATGCGACCGGCACAACCGGAATCCTCGCCTTGAGCAAGGACGGGCTGGCGGTCGTGTCCTTCACGGCCAATGGAGAACTCGCCAGCTTAATCGATCCATTGGAAAGCTGGGATCGTCTCCCGCTACGCCAACAGGCGCGCAATGACATCCACGGGCACATCGACCTGCTCCTCGCCGCGCTTCGAAACGCGGGCTGCACGCCATACCGCTAGACTTTGAATTAAAGGCCCTTGTGGATATTTCCGTTTCGTTTTGTCGGCGCATGGCACGGCTCCCTTGGGGAGCGCCACGATGGAGGCATCATTGACAACAGATTTCGCGGCTGCCTGGTTGCATCTTGATCGAGCCTATCATTATCTCAGCGGCGACGATGACACGAGCCGCAAATCCCGTGCGGCCCTGGATTTGTTGCTCGAGGCCATTGCAACGGCACAATATTCGCGCCCACGTGGCAAGGTGGTGCAGTTCCCCCGGCAAGGCCGTTAGTTTACCTACTTCTTCACCACGTTGTTCCGCACCGGCTGGCAGGAGGCTGGGTTTCCCTGACCTATCCCCCTGACAACGCCAGCGACTCCAGACTGGACTGCGCATCTACTCGCTGTATCGCGGTCTGCACCGCGCCAGCACCGGACCAGTCGGCGAGGCATTCCGCCACCCTGCAGCAGAACGGCAATGATATGCTGAGGGCCACGGCGAGGCGCCGCCCTCAGCTACGGCGGGTAACGACGTCATTGAAACCGCCCAGGGCAAAATTCGCTTGGGGTGCTGCCGCCTCATGGTCGTGGGCGACTTTCGGACCTGCAATTTGCGGAGGCGAGGGATCGGTAACTGTCTGCGGTGCGACAGCCGGTCGGAAATGGTGGGCGCCCCCGATCTGTGCATAGCCCTGCGAACAGAGCTCTCAATTGAGCCTGTGGCCTCCGGTCAAAATGATCTGGATCCCATGCGCGACTACTGGGGCTTCCCGTGCTGGGCATTCCGGAAAGTCCGATTCGCCGGCCCGCCTATCTGAAGGACTGAAATTTCACATTCCTCGCTCGAGTTGCATGGATGGCATAGGGGAGGCGAGGTCATCGCGCTCCGCAAAGGCGGCCGCAAGCACGCCTTGCCGGTTGCTCAGTGCGTCGAAGGCAGGACCGGCCCGGGGAACACCGGAGCTGTGAGTTGGCGCATTGTTCGGAATAGCGCGGAGAAAGTTCTATTACAAAAGTAACATTTCGGGCGTTTGAGCCATTTCCTAGCGTGCGGGACCGATGGGAGTGTCGTATTGATCCGCGATATGAGCGGTTATTGAAAGATATACAATTTCATATTCATGCAACAAGACCTTGTAGTGATGGAAATGTCGCCTTACCGGCATAAAATGCTGGCGACAGGCTCGGCGCTTGCGGCCTAAGTTCATTAGCAAAAGCGTCGTGGGTCATCGTGTCGGGCATGATTCTTCGCCCGAAAGCGCCCGCACCCCGCGCGGCAAGCTGCCCGGCACCACCCCGGCCGCCGGTCGTGGTGCCGGGCTGGCTGCGCTGGGCCGTTCCCGACGCGCAAAGCCTTGTTGGAAAAAGTTTTGAGGACGTCGCGTCGCCGCCGGCGCCGCCATCGGCAGTCTCGATGCGCTGGTTGCGCCGGCAAGAGCGCTGGGCCGGCGCCTGGCGGCAGCGGCTGGCGCTCGCTGCAGCCGCTCAGGCGGCGCGGGAGGCTGCGCGCGTCGAAGATAAATCAATACTTCGCGACGCCGTGCTGCTGACCCGCCCCAGCGATTTTTTGCCCCCGAGACCAACAAATCCCGGTCCCGCCGGGCTATTGCTCCTCGCCTGGCGGCGTCTGGCGGCCGAGCCTGCGGAGCGGTTGTTGGAGAAGGAATCGCTGGCCGAGTTGCTGGACGATTTTGGCCTGGCGCAAGACGACGCGGGGCGAGCGATCTGGCCGACTCGCTTCGACACCTGGCCAATACCGAAGGCACGGTCGGGATGCTGACCGGCAGCTAGACGCGGCAACGTGAACTTTCCATCCTGCATGCATCCCGACTCGCCGCCTCAGTCACCGAATTTTGACATCACATTCATGATCCACTCGCGCTCAGACGACACGCGCGTATACACACCGTACTTCAGGGCCCGTCCGCAACCCTTCCCACTGGATACAATTCCAACCAAGATGGCGTTCTCTGGGTTATTGCCTTTGGTCAGAGGACCTCCACTGTCCCCTTGGCAAGCATCGGTCCCGCCGCTGGCGCTTCCGGCGCACATCATCCCAGCAAGGATCGCCCCATTATATGACTCCCGAGCATTGCACGTTTTGTTGTCAACGTACGGGACGGTGCCCTTTCGGAGCTGGTTTGATTGTGATTCTTTGCGTTCTTGCGTGTTTCCCCAACCCGTCACAGTAAGGTTCTCGCCAATAGCAATTTGCGTACTGGCGGTAGCAAGGGGGATGACTGCTGCGGGTTGCGTACTGTCCACCCGCACCAGGGCCACGTCATGTTCACATGTCTTCGGGTTATAGTCTTCGTGAACAACAAAATTCGTTGCCTCGATCGAAACGCCACCATCGTAATTGTCAGAGCCTACCTTGATCTTGACCTTTACGTCGTCTGTTTCATCCGCCAAACAGTGCGCCGCTGTGACGATCCAATTCTCTGCGATCACCGATCCACCGCACTGGAAACGCCCGTTAACATGGAGTGCGACCTGCCAAGGATGCTGTCCGATCTTGGTCCGCTCGCCACCCACGATTTTCTCCCTAAAAGAATTCGTAGTCTCCAGCGGTGACCCGTACGTTAGATCTCGAGCATGGGCGTGTTGTCCCCCAACAAGCATAACGAGCGCGCACAGGGTAGGACGGGTGATTGGTCGCATCAATTTTCCTCTTACTATTTGGCTTTACATATGTACGGCCGAGTGCCGTTGGGGCAGGTTGAAATACTACATACGCCCTCCTGCTTGCCATCCCGGCGCTTAGGCCAGGAGCAGCACAACTGACGCCGGATCTACTGTCGCGCATGCACAAGCGACTATATTTGAGTGCCTTCAGCTTTGGCGGCTGCAGCTACGAGCATGGCGTCACCCATCACAGCCTCGCCTCGGGCTTTCAACGTTTCGCCGGCATTGCGAATGTCGCGTTCCTCTTTGTTCTGACTGAGCTTGGATTTGCCGACGAGCCTGGTGATCTCAATCTCGATGCCGACGATTGCCTTGAGCAAAGTGTCGATGAACTCTTTCGGACTGTCAGTCATCTTCCAGGGCACGGTCTGCTCGGCCTCCTGAGTCCTGGTCAGCCGGGCAACCATCACCCGGACATAGCGTTCCTCGTCGTGGATGGTGGCACGCCCATAGGCGTGCGCGACGCGGTAATTCCACGTCGGAACCTGTTTGTGGAAATCGTGCTTGCTGGGATACCAGTTGGGCGAGATGTAGGCGTGTGCTTCACGGAAGATGACCAACACTTCGTCGCCGGTTGCAAGGTCCTGCCAGATCGGATTGGCTCGTGCCACGTGGGAGTGCAACACTCCAAGATGCCCTTGCTCCTTACTCAGTTCGAAAGGAATGTGGTTGGCGTCGAGTCCGTTCTTGCCGTTTGTAATAAGACTACCAAACGGGTTTTTCTCGATGAGACTATGCAGCACCTCGGTGCTCGACTCGGCGAAATGTGGCGGGACGTACATGGTGTTCCTTTGGCGATAAAATCGGCGCAGAAGAAGTTCCCCTTGCTTAAGCGAGAGGCAGTTCCTATTCAGATCTCGACCATGTCGAAATCGCTCTTGCCTGTTCCGCAATCCGGGCAGATCCAGTCATCGACAACCTCTTCCCAGCGGGTGCCAGGTGGGATGCCTTCCTCCGGCCTACCGTCGCGTTCGTCGTAAATGAAACAGCACAGCCTGCAGAGCCAGGTCTTGTACGCAAGCCTTCGGCGGCGCCTGCAGTGGAAACGTCAATAGGTTCATTCATGGCACGTCTTGGACCCGACATGGTTCAGCAAGGCTCGCTTTGGAAGCATCTTGCATAATCCCTGGACCATACAGAAGGGCCAGTTTGATGAAATCCATGCAGTCCAGTCCCCCGGCCGTATCTTCATTGAGGCTCATGAGCGCTCCGCGGAGCTACCCTGTGACTTCACCAGGGAGGCATTTGAGCGTCTCCGCTATTTGATGTCTTGCTGCGTCGGGCAGGGGCAAGATCGGGCGCGGTGGCTCTGCCCGGCAGATCCCGATCATGTCGGCGAGGGCGTAAACCACCCGCAAGCTGGAGAATTGCCTGAACAGACTCCAAAGCGGCGCGAGCATGGCATCGAGCCGGCGCGCTTCGTCGGCGTTGCCTTGCCGGGCTGCCATTACGATCTGTTGGCACGGTCTGGGAAACAGGCCGCCCAGCACACTGTGCCAGGTATCAGCTCCGGCGATCATGGCTTCGGTCGCGTGCCAGTCTCCACTATAGCCGATGGAAAAGCTCACCGGGACGATGGCACGCTGTTCCGCTAAATGGCGCGTCGTCTCATCGCGATCGCCGGCTGGGTTCTTGATGCCGACGATACCAGGTACTGCTGCAAGCCGACCGACAAGCTCTGGAGTAAACCGAAAATGGGTCGTGCCAGGATTGTCGTAGATTAAAATCGGCAGGCCACTTTCGAGCGCCACAGTGGAGAAATGTCCAAATACTTCGTCATCGGTTAGGCTGGTATAGGATACCGCCGCCAGCAATCCAGCTGCCGCGCCGATCGCTTTCGCGTCCTGCGCCAACGTCACCGCATCGTCTGTCCGCAGCGCGCCTATCCCGACCACTATAGGCGTGCGCGCGCCAGCTTCGCCCACCGCAGTTTCCAGGGCACGGCGGCGCTCTTGCCGTGTTAAATACATGTATGTGCCGGTGCTACCCAGGAGCCCGATGGAATCGACACGCGCCGCGACCAGACGTGTCACCAGCTTCTGCAGGCCAATCTCATCGACAATGCCGTTGCTGGAACTCGGGGTGATCGGAAAGGCGGAAAGGCCGCGTGGAATCGTCACTCTGGCGTACTCCCCTGGTTCGATGCGACAAACGGCAAACCCGTAGGCCGCATTCGGTCGGTAAGCTTGTTTGCGGGCACGACTCGTTCCTAGATTGAATCCAGCATCAGTCGGTTCCTGTCAGGTCAGGCCAATAAGAACCATCGGGCGTCGGCCGCCTACCGAAAATCGCCTGTCCCACGCGTATTATGCTGGCCCCCTCCTCAATTGCATCCTCGAAGTCTCCTGACATGCCCATGGAAAGCTCAATCAGCGCTGGATTACGCCGCACGGCTTTGTCCCGAAGGCGACGCAGAAGCTGGAAGCACGGCCGTACCTTGTCCATGTCACTGCTAAAGAGCGCCAAGGTCATCAGGCCGCGGGGTCTGAGGCGCGGGAACTGATCGAGCGTGCCGACGAAAGACAGTAATGCGTCGGGGTCGAGGCCGAATTTGCTCTTCTCGCTGGACGTGTTCACCTGGATATAGACGTCGAGAAAGCGCCCCTCGCGTTCGAGCTGCTTGTTGAGGAGGTCGGCCAATCGTAAGCTATCGAGCGCATGGAACTCACGGGCAAACCGAGTGAGATACTTGACCTTGTTGGTCTGCATATGCCCGACGATACTCCAGTTGATCTCAAGATCGGTGAGCTTCTCGCGTTTGGCCCAGGCCTCCTGGATCCTGTTCTCTCCGAAGGTTCGAATGCCAGCCTCAAAGGCGAAGCGCAGAATATGGGCTGGCACAGTTTTGGTGATCGCTAGTAGCCGAATGGAAGCGCTGTCGCGCCCGGCGCGCTTGCAGGCAAGGGCAATACGCTCTTCCACCGCGGCGAGATTGGCCTGGAATCTGGCAACCGGATCACGTCCGAATCGATCGGCGTCCTCGGCCGAGAGTTGTGGAGCAGGGCGTTGGGCAACCACATCCTGGGCTTGGCCTGCCATTACAAGACAGCCAGGGCTTGCTGCAGATCAGCTACGAGATCTTTCGGCTCTTCCAGGCCCACGGAAAGTCGGATCAGATCTTCGCCGACACCCTCCGCAAGATGGCCGTTCTGACGGGCGCGGGTTAGGCTGGCCGGATGGCAGATGAGCGAGTGGGCGTCTCCAAGGCTGACAGCACGAGCGACGAGCCGCAGCCGGTTCATCATCATGCGGGCGCCCTCGTAGCTCGCGCGCAGCCCGAATGCCAACATACCGGAACCGTTCGACATCTGCCTCTTGGCCACCGCGTGCCCGGGATGGGAGTCCAGGAACGGGTAGCTCACCCAGGCCACGGCCGGATGCTCTTCAAGCATACGCGCAATTGTGAGCGCGGTCGTGCTGTGCCTCTCCATGCGAAGTGTCAGAGTCTTCAAGCCTCGCAAGATCAGGAACGAGGCGAGCGGCGACAGTGTCGCACCAGTGATGTATCGCAGGCCGGTCTCATGCAATTTGTGGAGGGTCTCGGCATCGCCGAGCAGTGCCCCACCCAATGCATCGCCGTGGGCGTTGATGTACTTGGTAAGCGAGTGGAGCACGATATCCGCACCATGCTCGATCGGCCGCTGCAGCGCTGGCGAGGCGAAGGTGCTGTCGACAGCGACTTTGATGCCCCGCGCATGGGCGCGTGCTGAAATTGCAGCGATGTCAAGGATGGCGCTTAGCGGATTAACCGGCGTCTCGAAATAGACAAGACGGGTGCGGTCGGTAATTGCTGCATCGAGGTTGGCGGGTTCCGACAGATCGACAGGAACTACTTTTACGCCGAAGCGCGGCAATGCTTCCTCGACCATGGCTATGGTGTTCACGTAGAGCGTTTTATGGACGATCAGTTCGTCCCCTTGCGAGAGCAGAGAAAGCATGAGCGCGCCGACGGCCGCCATCCCGGTGGCTACCGCCAAGCCGGATTCGGCGCCTTCGAGACTGGCGAGCCGCTGCTCAAGTATTTCGGTGGTCGGATTGTGCTCACGTGCGTATAGCTTGCCACCCAGTGCCGCCGCGGCGTCGTTTGCCTCGACACTGGGGAAGCTATAGGTTGAGGTTAAGAAGACCGGCGACTGGAGCGCGTTTGAAAAGCCTGTCGGATCGTAGCCGTGGTGAATTGCGCGTGTTGCGAAGCCCAGGTCTGCCTCGCCATGACCGATCTGGTTTGTCGGATGATCGAGTTCTTCGTTGCTTCTGATCACGAGCTATTTCCTCTTGGCCTTCGCTGTAAATAGCTGCAAGCTGGATACCTAAACACGTCCAGTTGCGGAGATTTTTAATGGTCCAGTTGTCCGAAGCGTCAAAGAAAAGTCGCGCTGGTGGAATGGGCGCCAGGCAGATCTATGAGGCGCTGAAGGACCAGATCGTCAAAGGTGTCTATGGCAAGAATGGCTTGCTCCCGTCGTCGCGGGGTCTTGCTGCCGAACTTAGCGTCTCCCGAACGACGGTAACGGCTGCCTACGAACAATTGGCAGCTGAAGGGTTTGTGGACCTGCGCCAGGGGGTGCGCCCCCGCGCCATGCCAGCGTCCATAGATCAGCTTGGCACCAAACGACCCCAGGAGCATCATCCAAGCGGGCATTTGTCCAGTTACGGAGAACGACTAAAGGCTATTCCTCCGAGGCCCAAAGTGCTTCAGCGGAATCTTCTGGCGGATTTCCGTTACGGCGACCTGGCTCCCTCGGATTTTCCAGTTCTCGCCTGGAAGCGAGCTGTCGTCGCTGCCGCAACGCAACGGCGGGACCGGCTTGCATACGACGATCCAAGAGGCTCGCCCAAGCTGCGGGCAGCGCTGCAGGGATACCTTTGGCGGGCGAGAACCCTACGGTGCAACCTCGAGCAGATCATAATCGTCAACGGCTCGCAGCAAGGCCTCGACCTTTGTGCAAGGCTCCTGTTGGACGCAGGCGACCGGTTCGTCATCGAGAATCCGTGCTATGCCATGGCAAGGAACATCTTCTCCGCGACAGGTGCCAAGCCCATGTCGATCGAAGTCGACAAGGACGGGATGAATACGAATCTGTTGACGGGTAGGGAAGCCCGGCTCGCCTACGTTACGCCCTCTCATCAATTCCCGTTGGGGGGCGTCATGCCAATCGGACGTCGCCATCAGCTGCTCGCATGGGCACGGCGAACTAACGCCTATGTCATCGAGGACGACTACGACAGTGAATATCGCTACGATATCAGTCCTGTGCCGCCGCTTCACGGGCTGGAGGACAGCGGCAACGTCATCTATGTCGGTACGGTCTCCAAAACGCTCTCACCAACGCTGCGTATCGGGTACCTGGTCGTGCCCCCCCAGCTTCAGGACGTATTTGCAACCGCCAAGCAACTCGTCGACCGGCATACTCCGCTTGCCGGCCAGGAGGCGCTCGCTGCAATGCTGGAAAGCGGCACCTATGAAAGCCACGTGCGCAAGATTCGTCGCCGAAACAATGAACGGCGAGAAACCCTTCTAAACGCACTTCACTATAAATTTGGCGATCGCATTAGCGTATCGGGTGAGAATGCGGGGCTACACATTGTCGCTTGGCTCCGGGAACTGCCCCGGTCGGCGACGGACAAGCTGATCGAGAAAGCATGGAAGACTGGCATTGGCGTCTACTCGGTGATGCCACTCTTCGATCCTCTCGTTTCCGAGGGCTCGCCGGACCATGTTGGCTTGGTGATGGGCTACGCAGCTTTGGACGTGCGCCAAATAGAGCGCGGTGTCCATTTGCTGAGTCAGGCCGTCGATCGGCTACGCAGGTGATCAACCTTTGCTGTCAATCCTCTGCGAAGGGAGCCGGATTTCGGCGACGCTGGAAAACCTCTTGCTGGTCCCCGAAGGGCAGTTCGGCGATCGTATCCTGTCCGTGATATTGCCAGCCAATAGGGTACGCAAAGAGGAAGCCCAGAACATCGAAACTGCCCGAAGAGTTTTGCAAATGATCGGGCTTAGTGAAAAGGAGAACCATCCCGCCGCCCTTCTTTCCGGCGGCCAGAAGAAGCTTCTCGAGCTTGCGCGCTGCCTGATGGCAAATCCCAAGCTGTTGCTGCTCGACGAGCCGACCGCACGGGTCAATCCGACGTTGATCCGCCAGCTCATGGACGTTCTGCGACGCGTTCAAGCGCGAGTTCAGGAACTTCGACGACGCGGTCGAGCTCGGCACCTGCAACATCAAGGTGGCGCTGAAGCGGCTGCGCCGGCTGGGTGCGCGGTGCGCGAAGGCGCCGAGGAAGAATTCGACTTGGCCGGCACCATCCATGCCACCGCCGAGCATGGCTATCTCGATGCGAGAACCCGGCCCGAGCCCGCGCAGGGGTAATCGCCGCCCTCGGCGATTACCGTGGATTCCGATTTTATATCGGCTCCGAGGAACAGCCGAAGGTTTGATCGAGAGCGTATCTGATGTCCGCAATCAGGTCCTCGGGGTCTTCGAGGCCGATGGAAAGACGCAGGTGCCCGTACTTCTGGAAGTTGGGCGGATAGCGATCGGAGCCGCCGCGGCCGCTGCCGCCCACGTGCACGATCAGACTTTCGTCGTGACCGAGTGAGACGGCGGAGGTGATCACCTTCAGATTGGACACAAAGCGGTTCTGGGTATCGGGATCACCCTCGACCGCGAACGCCATCACCGCGCCATAGCCCTTGCCGGCGAACTGCTTTTTCGCCAGCTCGTGCTGATCATGGGCTTCGAGGCCGGGATAGGTGACATAGGCCATGCGCTTGTCGGTGGCGAGGTATTGCGCGACGAGCTCTGCGGTCGAGAACTGCTGCCTGAGCCGAAGCGGCAAGGTGACCGAGCCGCGCATGATCAGCCAGGCATTGAAGGGAGAGATCGTTCCTCCCAGATCGACCAGGGCATCTGTCTTGACGTGACGGATGAGCTCCTTCGAGCCGATGAGGACGCCGCCCATCGCATCGCCATGGCCATTGATGTACTTGGTCAAGGAATGGATGACGAGGTCCGCTCCTAGGGCAAGCGGCCGGAAGAAAGGCGGAGGGGTGAAGGTCGAGTCCACGCTCAACAAGGCGCCGGCTTGTCTGGCGATCGAGGCCAGCGTCGCGATGTCGGCAACCTTCGTAGTCGGGTTTGCGATCGTCTCGGTATGGATCAACCTGGTGTTCGGCCGCACGGCGGCTCTCACCGCCTCCATGTCTCCCATGTCGACGAAAGTCGCTTCGATCTGGTAGCGCTGCGGCAGAAGTTCCGCAAACAGGCGCCACACGGCTTCGTAAGTGACATCGCCGACGATCACATGGTCGCCGGTCTTCAGGAAGGTGAAGAACACGGCATGCAGCGCCGCCACGCCGGTCGCAAAAACGGCGGCTTCTTCGCCGCCTTCGAGTGCTGCAAGTTTTCGCTGCAGGCAGATCTGGTTGTGGCCGGAATTGCGCGTATAGGAGGGCGTTTCGGTGTCGGACCAATCCATTGTGGAGGGATCGTAAGGAAGCACATAGGAATTGGCCATGACGATCGGTGTGCGAATGGCACCGGACGTCGTGTCGATCTCGTTGCCGCCGTGGACCGAAAGTGTATTGAAGGAAAGCGTCGACAGCTTGTGCTTGTCTGGTCTGGACATAAATTAACCTCTTGTTTGCTTGAGTGTTCACACACTGTGTCGCCGCTGAACAGGCACGGCGTTTTCCATTTTCTTGAAAACTTGAGTGATTGCGAAGGTCAGGCCAACGTAAAAGACAGTTACGAGGAGGAGCGGCTTCCGCGACAAGGCCATTGACCTCGATCGGGCCTAGATCCGCGGCGGCGAGGATCCGGTTCAGGCCATCGGTTCCCGCATAGTACAGCGCCACTATGAGAATAAGCTCCGGTACCGCCCATTTTGAAGAATTGTCATATGGGCGCCAGAGGTTGAAGCTCTGGGAGACCATTCCAAGGCCGCTTCTGAGCCTCTCAATCTGCCGCCAATTTGCGGGGGCATTTCCCGTCCCGCCCGATACAGAACGTCACCTCTTCCCCGTTTATCTGGAACGTCCCGCGGTCCGGAATTTCGAGAAAATTGATGCAGCGCAGGAAGGTGCTTTTTCCCGAGCCCGATGAACCAATGATTGAAACAACGTCGCCTTTTTCCGCGGCGAGCGAAATGCCCTTCAGCACCTCGTGGTCCCCAAAACTCTTATGAGCATCCTTCACGAGCAGGGCGGGCGTGGATGTCTCGGTGCGCATCATGACCTCATTTGACTGTCGGCGGTTGCCTGCGCCGTTGCAGGCAAAGCTCCGCCATTGCCGCGTTTCCGCGGGTGGAAAAAGTTTTCGCGACTGATCAGCCGAAGGAACTGCGCGCGAACAGCCGCTCATGCAGCATTGCAGCGCCGCTCAGTGCGTGATTTTCTTGGTGTTTCGTCGGCCGCTGATTATTGGCCGGCCGCGACCTTGTGTTTGTAGATTTCACATCCTGGCGCTAGTTGTCTTAGACCGCCAACCAGCATGTTGCCCGCCTCATCGAGCTTCTCCTCCGGCATCGTTGCCAAGCTTTCCAATATGAACCACATTTGGCCGCCAACAGTGTCTAGCCGGGTACGTGTACCTTGTCGCCAATTCCATCGACGACATGTCACGCCTAGATCATCCCGCCAAATCACCTCGCCCTTGGCAGGATGTTCAACAATTGCCTCCCCGTTCATGACCGTATCGAAGGCCTCAGTTCCGTCGGCAATCGACAATCTTGGCTTGCTCACATAGGCATCGAAGTTTTCGCCTCCGACTGGAATGGCAAAGCGCAGGCTTACGGCGTTATAGAGGTCGACCACGGGATTGATCGATGGGATACGGCCGTCCTTCTCCACCCGCTTTCTCAAAGCTTGAGCAGAACATGGCGTTCGATTTGGTTTCGCGCCGAACCGGCTATAGGCTTCGGCCCAACTGGCCATATGTGCGTTTGCCCACTCCGGCCCTCCGGAGGATACGAAGTCGCATGCACCCAGAAGAATCTCGGGGTCGATTGTTCCCTTCTCGGCGCCGCTGGCATCGACAAAGACGCTGATTGCCCGGAAGTCAGAAGCAACATCCGCGATCTCTTTATCAATTACCGGAAAACCCATGTCCCTCTGGCTCTCATTGACCATTTTGGTCTACAATATCGACCATGGATAACAAAGTCAATATATCGACCGAATCGGGTGCTGATGTCGAACGCGTTAGCGCGACGGTCTCCCAAAACCTCAGGAGTTTCAGGCGGCAAAGCGCCCTGACGCTGGATGAGCTCTCAAGAAGATCCGGCGTAAGCAAAGGAATGCTGGTCGAGATCGAGAAGGGCACCGCCAATCCGAGTATAGCCATTCTCTGCAGAACCGCTGCGGCTCTTGGAGTGTCAGTCGCTGACTTCGTGAATGTGGCGCCGACTGTGCCGGCCCGGATCGTCCAGCCGCATGATGCCTCCACATTGTGGCGGGGCCCCAAGGGAGGAAGCGCCACGCTGCTTGTGGGAACTCAAGGACCCGACATGATCGAGCTTTGGAGATGGACAATGTTTCCGGGCGAAACATTTGAATCGCCTGGGCACTCTCCCGGCACGCTGGAACTCATCAACGTAGAGACCGGTGAACTCACACTCAAGCTGGCCGACACGGACCTTGTGATCCAACCCGGTTCGTCGGTGTTGGCGCGAACGGAGGACAGGCACGCTTATCTCAATTGCGGGACCGAGGGGCTTCGCTTCATCATGGCAGTGGCAGAACTGCAACGAACGCGGCTGCGAGTTGAACTCTGAAACGTCAGCTTGTCAGTCGGCCGCATGTGAGCAGTGCTGAAAAAAATGCCGCTTGTACCGGGATGAGATCGCAAATGTCTTGGATGTGGTAACGAAGACGAAGGATGGAGAATCTGCGCAGCCTGCCGCTTCCAACCCTTAGAACGTTCAAAGCTGCCGCACGACATCAAAGCCTCACCAAGGCAGCGAATGAACTGCACCTGACCGACAGCGCATCAGATTCGACGGTTGGAAGAGGCTCTGGCTTGCGCGCTTTTTGTCAAAGCCGGGCGTGGTCTGATCCTGAGCGATGCAAGAAGAATCTTCGCTAAGGCTGTTTCCGGGGCACTGCAAGACATCTCGATCACCGCAATGCGGCTATCGGATTTGGACGATGGGGGAGGGCGGCTGGATATTGCTTGCCCACGGATGTTCGGGAACACATGGCTTGCCGACAGAGTGGCTGCGACCCAAAGACCACTTTAGAAGGTGCTTAATTCCGGTGCTTCATCAGGAACTGCGCCGAGGTGAGATAGTAATTGCGGGCCGTAGCGTTTACCTGGCGTTCGCCTAGTTCGGTGAGCGCCTTGCCCTTGATCTCCTTGGCGGCGACATTGTCCGCGTCGAGTGCCACGACGTAGTCAGCCAGCTCCGCTCCCCATTGAAACTCCTTCATCTCGAGCGCTTCTTTTGCCCTAGCAAGCATCTTCCCTGGTCCTCCGGCCATCTCGACCATCTTGCGGGCGCGCTCCGCGGGCGGCAGAGGTGAAATATTCGTCGCGTTTCCGTCAAACCAACCAACGCGGTCGGCGTAGATGCCACGGACGGTCCATGCGACGCAGCCATAGTATTCCTGCAGGTACGGACTGTTTGCGAGTTCAGGGGATAGCTTGACCTCTTGGACAAGTTCATCAGGCGTTTTGCCCTGCTTGATACCGGAAAGCGTCTGCTCAAATACGGTCTTGATGCCATCCCGATAGTCTGTCAAGGCCTTGCGAACCTCGTCCCTGCCCACAATCGGCCGCATATGGCCCTGCACCATGTAGGTTGCGTTCAGCGCGAGCATCTTTTCCAGGCTGCTGATCCATGTTTCGGGCGGCCTCAGTTTAAGGCCGCGGAGCGGGGAGAGGTTCGGGTAAGACTTCAAGACGACGTCACCCGGGATAAGAACACTCTTATCAGCGAGCCACACAGCAGTGTTCTCAGGAGCTTCACCTGGGGTATGGATGAGTTGCATTCGGACGCCTGCCACCTCGACCGTTTCGCTCTCGCCGCTGAATGTGCACGTCGGCGGCAGAAAGCCTTCCCGTGTGTGCGGTGTCACCCGGCCATATTCAAGCTGCGTCCCTGCATTGATGAAGAGGTGGTCGGGCAGCGTCGTGCCGAAAACGTCTCCGCCGTCGCGCGGACCCCTTCCGAACTCTGCTGCTTCTATCAGCGACTGGTGGCTGTAAATCTGGGGACTTTCCTCTCCGGCAAACACCTTCGCGCCGCCTGAGTGGTCCGGGTGGTTGTGGGTGTAGAGGATCGCCCGGACCGGGCGCGTCAGGCGGTCGCCGAACACGTCGACAATTGCCCTCGCGTCCACTAGGTTTGCCGACGTGTCGACGATGATCGAACCGCCGTCACCCTGGACCAATGTGACATTGCTCGCCGAGTACCCGACAGCGGCAAAGACGCCATCGGTGATTTCGATGACCTCCTTCCGAAACTCAGCCGAACTTTTGCGCAATTGTTCGCGCCCTGCAAACTCACCCGCGAATGCAGACGACAGACCAAAATTTGATGCGACCATTATCGCTTGCTCCCTGACCCTGACATGATGCCTCAGTATTGGTGAGTACACACTTCTGCGACGGTCGAATTTGAGCCGGGGGCATGCAAATTCCACAGAATCCACGTCCAACCACGCTATTGACGTCGAGAACAGCGTTTTTTTATGTTGACTTGATCGCGACACGGAAGACTACCACCTGAACAAGAACGGCCTCTCTCGTTTTGTCGGTCTCGTGTTGATTGCCGCTGAGAACTGACCCTCCACTCCAGTTGCCGGGTCAGTTCTCAGCGGCAATCAACACCGTTCAGGATTGGATTGATAAGGGTCGTATCACTTATAGGACTGATTCCGTGATCTCGAGGTCGAGCCTGTGGGATCCAATTGGGTCTCAGTCAAGGTCCGCTTAACGACCGACTCCAAAAGATGAACTTTCTCTACCGCGCGGGGGCAGCGGATTCTGACTAGAACAATTCAAACGTGGACAGAGTGGACGTTCGAAGCTCCGATCTGATTCTTTGGATCGCAGGTATTTTGGAGCGCATATACAGCTGTCACGTATGGGCTCAGTATGCTGGGCGCGGGGGAAGAAAACATCTTCAGGCAGGAGGCTAAGGAAATGTCCAAGACCACCACCGACAAGTCCAGCGAAAACGCCGAAACGATCGAATTTCGGTAATCGACCCTGGCAAGGCCACCGATCGGTCTCGCGACGTTGCCCAAAAGAACGTCGAGCAGTCGAAAGAAGCTCTTGCCAGTTAAAATCCGGTGGTGACGACGCTCATAAGGCCCTCGAGTCAACCGCCGAACCCGCGAAATCGGTCAGCAACGAGCTGTCGCTGAAGACGATCGCCGCACTGCGCGCCAATGCCGAAGCCACCTTCTCGCACCTTGAGGCCTTGGTCGGTGCAAACTCGCCTTCAGAAGTTTTGGCTTGGGCATAAGCGGGGCGATCTGCTCCCATTCGTCGTCCGTCAAATCGGATGAGTAAACCATTTCAAGTCATGCGGTTTCTCCGCTTCCTTCACAGGAAAGGCGCACCAAGAACGGGGCACACCTCAATACAAGCGTCGGCAGCCTTCAACATTCGTTCGCTCGGATTGAATCCTGGGAGCATTTGCCCCAGGATCATAGCATTAAGGAACAGCGAGCCACCTAGACGCGGATGGGTCGTGTGCCCTATCGCCAAACTAAAATTTGAAGGGCGACCACCATAGCGGAATGCAATATTGCGTGCATTCGAAACGCCAGAGATACCATGCTTCTTTTTTCCTTCCGCGCTCATATTTGCTTTGCTTTCTATTTATTCTGTCGTCAAAATTGTGCATAAATTACTGCGCCACCGTAACCGATGACGTATGCTTCCGGCTCATTGTCTTCATGTTGCGACCCAAGGCTGTTGCCCACGGTTGCGCGACTTTTGTGGTCTTGTTTCCCTCTTAGAGGGGGTACACGGGTTCAAGGGAGGAGCG
>NZ_JBSPTO010000043.1:0-29700 GCF_053850215.1 Mesorhizobium sp. f-mel | reverse complement strand
ACTCCGGCGACCGGTTGCCTTCCCACGGAAGGCCACCATTGAGGCCGAGCTGCCCCGCTTGGCCGATCGCACAGACAACCCTAACGACAGTCTTCTTCACGAGTACTCCACCGATAGCCGGTCTGATCCCATTAGCACGTTTGCACGTCATACGGCGCAATGTGTTTCAATAAGGGGTTGCGTCCGGCAACCGCCTCAACGCTAGTATTTGCCTTCATCTCTCAATCGATCGCACTGCTCGTTCGCTATCGCCCCTGCATCTTCACGTGATTTGAAGGGGCCAAGGGCGCGCCTATCGCGACCCTCGACGTTCACTTTAATATACCAGCGACCGTCCATTTCCTCGACGTCGATCGTTGTCTGCGCACGCTTCGGCAATGAGATGGCACCACTTCTGTCTACCCGACGGGAGAAAAGCATTTCGCGGCACTTCGGGCAAATGCGGCATAGCAAGGTTGCAGCGGTGGTCGGGTGTCGAACGGCCTCCGAAGCGTTCGCCTAATACTTTAGTTGTAATCTCTCGCGTGTTTGATATCGTGACGGCGGGAGGAATTCTGATGACGGTGGAGTGCACATCCGCGCCCGATATGGGCGTCTTTTCAACCATTGAACTGGATCTCTTGAGGGGTGTGGTTCGGGAAATTTTGCGGTCCGGTGAAGCGGAGCTTGACAACGAGGACGCCCAAATGATCGCGCGCGTGGTCATCGCAACCTACAAGGACGGCGCCTCGTGTCGCGAGGAATTGCTTGAAGCCGCCCGGGTTGCCGCCAGGCGCTGCGCTCTCGATCATTTTTACGATCGAGCAGTCGGCTTATTCGCATAGGATTTCGCATCTGACGCAATTCAGGGCGGAGTTACTCGTTCTTGCTCCGCTGGCATTCCGCGCACCGGTGCGGAGTCAGGTGCCAGACTTCTGATCAGAGGGCCCGAAGCTCATCGGCCGATCGATCGTCATTGTCTGCTTTCCGGCGCGTAGTGGAGAATGACAACACCTGACTTGAGGGTCCTCGTCTCCAGATGCTTCAGGGGTATCCGGTTCGGGCCGCCCTTGAAGAGCGGCGTGCCTCTCCCGAGAATGACGGGGTTGATCCCGAGGTGATACTCGTCGATCAGGCCGTGCTCCATCAGGGTCGCCGTGAGGTCGGCGCTGCCGAACACGAAGATGTCTCCGCCGTCCCTGGTCTTCAGCTTGGAGACTTCTTCCGCGACATTGCCGTTGAAGAGCTTCGTGTTGTTCCAGTCGGCGCTTTCCAGCGTGCGCGAGAAGACCACCTTCTCGATCTTGTTCATGAAGTCCGCGATCCAGCCTTGCTCGGACGGCCAATAGGCTGCCATGAGCTCGTAGGTCACGCGGCCGAAGATCAGCGTGTCGGCCTTTTCCTGGGTCTCACGAATGTAGTTCTCGAGTTCTTCTTCGAAGACGAACCAGCTGATGTCCCTGTCCGGACCTTCGAAGAAGCCGTCGACGGTCACCATGTCCCATATGATCAGTTTTCTCATAGAACCCGCCTCTTCGTGTATCTCCTTTGTGAATTCTCGGCCCTATCCCGTGAAGCGGAAGCGCATGTTGGTGATCCGCCCCGGTTCCGGGACCTCGGTCTCCTCCAGCCTGACCGGCTCCATGCCGTTCTGGCTGAAGAGGCGGATGCCGTCGCCGATGAGAACGGGCGCGACATGGATGAGGACCTCGTCCACAACCCCTAATTCGAGCCGACGGGAAGTCGCAGCATTTCAGCGGGATGCGACGAAGCGTTCCAGTTTGCCCAGAGTTTGCAATCCCAGTTCCACGGCACCGAAGCCCTTCGCCTCCTGGAACTCGGCAGCCGTGCTGAATACCATACCCAGCGTTACCTTTGTTACCCCGTACTGATCCTCGAACGAGGCCCAGGCGTCGGCATGTTTCGGCCCGTTCTCGCCCCAATGCAGCGTATAGCCGATCCTCTCCTCGGGCCGGACCTCGTTATAGAGATGGTGGTTCGGGAACACCGTGCCATCAGGCGCGATCATGTCGAAAACCCATTCGCCGCCCGTCCGCAAGTCGATCCTCTTCGTTCGACAGGAGAAGCCTTCCGGCCCCCACCATTGCGGCAGCGTTTCAGGGTTCATCCACGCGCCCCACACGATGGATCGCGGCGCCTGGATTACCCGCTGCAGCACCATGGTTCGTTCGGCCGCGCCCGCGAGGTTGTGCAGACCGGCGGAGAAGCCTTCCCGATAGCCTGCCTCAATGTCCTGCGCCAGCGATGAAAGTTGCACCGTCACGACCAGCCGGCTGCGCTCGTGCGTGCCTGAAAGATTTGCCGTCACCAGCGCCGCCGATTGCGTCACGCCTTCGCACGAGATCACCTCATAGTTCACACTGCACACCGCTGGCTGCAACACCAGCCAGCCATTCTCGCAGCGGATGTCCGGCTGGCCCTCTGCCTTGCAGAGCGAGATCTCGCGTCCACCCACCCTGGTGTCGGCCTCCAAGAACTCCACGGTAACCGAGGGTGATGGCGCAGCCCAGATCGCCCGCGCGGCCGGGGCGGTCCATGCCTCCCACAACACGGCCAATGGCGCGGCCACGTCCCGTTCGAAGGTGAGTGTCGCAAAGCGGCTTTTCCTATCATCAGGCACCGCACGGGTCGCGCTGTTTGTAGCGACGTTCTGTGTCATTCTTCGCTTTCCTTCATCACATTCATCACAAATGCGTCCAACCGGTCGAGCCGAGCCTCCCAGATGGCGCGCTGTTCATCGAGCCAGGACCGCACTGGGTCCAGAGCCTCGGGCACGATGGCGCAGGTGCGTATCCGCCCGTCCTTGGAGGTGGAGATCAACCCTGCCTCCTCCAGCACGGAAAGGTGCCGCATCACCGTGGGCAGACGCAGTCCCGTGGGACCAGCCAGATCCGTCACCTGCGCAGGTGTTTCGGCAAGCCGGGTCAGGATCGACCGGCGGGTCGGATCAGCGAGCGCGTGGAAGAGCAGCGATAGATCAGGATCATGCTTAGCCATGTCGCTAACTATCGCCCAATTTGCCGGTGGCGCAAGCGAAAACTTCGTCAAGTCGCTAAGTTTTCCGCCCAACGCGCCGAGTTCTTGGAGCAGGCGGCTTCAGTTGCCGAGTCCGCTGAGAAGTTGCTCGCAACGATGCGAGCGCACCCCAATCCCTGCAATCGAAGACAAATTCCTGAAGCGGCCGTTCCGCTTCCCACCAATTTCGGTCAATCCTGATTTATGGGTTCACGTCGTAATACCATTCCGCTTCCATACCTAGATGCTCGTAGGGAGCGTCAACGTCGGAATGACCCAACGCGAACTTCATCTCGCGGCGTGGACCGGGCGCGCACTGCCGAACCCCGGCCGTGCGTTGCAGTTGAAGGCACTCGCGGGAAATCCAGTTCTCCCGCACGCCGGGAATCGGCGTTTAGCAAGGGCTTGGTCGCCAATCCAAATCGTTGATCGAGATCCGGCGGAACCAGATCGCTTTCGGATCCTCCACGCCAGTTGAGAGAGCATGGAGGTTCGACTGCAGCCCAGCCTTCACCCGCCATCCTTCGCCGACCTGCCCGCCCCAAACCTCAACCCGTCCATCAGCAGCGATACCAGCCGGCGCGAGCGGTCGCGCCAGTCCTTGGTGTCGGGCGCCGAATAGATGCCGCCCAGCGCGTGCAGAACGTCCGATGCGTCGACGTCGCTGCGGATCGAGCCGTCGGCCACCGCCGCCTCGATCAGCCGTCGCAAGGCAAGTGTCACCCTGCCCGAAACGTCGGAGAACAAGGTGGAATTGGTGTTGAGCAAGATACGCAGGCTTGTCGCCAGCCCGCGCTTGGTGGCGATGTAGTCGACGAAGCGCTGCATCCATTGTTCGAGCGCGATGTCGGGCGGATGGTGACGGGCGAGCTCGTCGGCGGCGGCGCACAGGCTTTCCACTTCGCGCCGGTAGACCACCTCGACCAGATGCTCGCGCGTGGGAAAATGCCGGTAGAGCGTGCCGATGCCGACGCCGGCCTGGCGCGCGATCTCCTCCAGCGAGGCGTCGACGCCATGCGCGGCAAAGGCCACTGCTGCGGCCTCGACCAGCGCGTCGCGGTTGCGCTGCGCATCGGCGCGGAGCGGTTTTGCCGCTGTCGCGTCGGCCTTGTCTCCAAGCGTGGCGGGCGGCTGGGAGGCCAATTTTTTCTCCAATGTCGATCGGGGCTTGAACCGGGTAGGGCAAGGTCCGGCGAGCCCGTTAATATAGTCACGGGATCGAGTATGTCATGTCGTTCGAGCCCGCAAGTCTGCCCTCGGCTGCGGCCGACTCCCATGCAGGTTGGCAAAATGCCGTGGCATATGGTCGGGCACCGGCTAGAGCGGGATGCGTTCAAATTGACCTGGGCATCCCGCGTTATCTATTTGTGTTAGCCGCATTTCTGCAACGCCAAGTGAGGCCACTTGGTGCAAAATGCTCCCATCTGGAACTGTAGTACTAGGCAGAAAGGCCCAGCCTGAACTTGTCCGTATCTTTTATCCTGCCTTGCCTTGCGGCCAGGTGGTTTGTCAGCAGATTTTCTTCGATGGGCTGTGACATGAAAAACCCTTGAGCGCTGTGACAACGCTCGGCAATCAGGAAATCAAGCTGCGCTTCGTTTTCCACGCCCTCTGCCAGAACGGTCAAACCGAGCGAATTGGCCAGTGCTATAATGCCTCGAACAATGTTCTGTTTTTTCTTCGACGCTTCCAGACCGCTCAAGAACGATCGGTCGATCTTCAACCGGTCCAGGTTGAAATCGGCAAGGTAGCCGAAACTTGAATAGCCGGATCCAAAATCGTCGAGTGCCAAGCCGACCCCGATATTTCGAATTTCCGTCAGCATGTTCAAGGCGTTTCGGCTGTTCTGGATAAATACCCCTTCCGTTATTTCCAGTTGCAGGCGCGAGGGCGGCAGGCCCGTTTGTCGCAGCACCAGAAGAAGGTGGGCGAAGTAGGCATCGTTCTGAAGGCTTTTGCCCGAAAGATTGACCGAGCAAACGAAATCATCGGCAGAAACAGGCATCCATCGAGCTGCCTGCAGGCAAGCCTTGCTCAGCACAACCTTGTCGACTTCTAGTATCAGGTCGCCTCGTTCGGCAATTGGAATGAATGACATCGGCAGACGAATCGCGCCCGAAGCGGGGTCGCGCCAACGCACCAGCGCCTCGGCGCCAATCATGCGGCCGGTTGCCAGCTCGAATTGCGGTTGCCAAACCAGGAAGAACTCGTCGCAGTTAAGCGCCCGCTTGATGCCAGCTTCTTCGCCAAGCTGCATGTCGAACTGATTGAGGATTGCAGGCGAAAACGTCACGAAGCCAGAGCGTCCTTCCGCTTTGGCCACATAAAGAGCGCTGTCTGCGTTGCGCAACAGGGTGGAAATATCCGAGCCATGCTCAGGAAAACATGCCATGCCGATACTGGCTCCCATGCGCACGTGGTGGCCTTCGAGTTCGGCAAACCGGTTCAATTGCTCCCGAAGCCGATCTCCGAGAGCATCCGCTGCCGCGTGCCGGTCCCCAATCGCCATGATGGCAAACTCGTCGCCGCCCAAACGGATGGCGACCACTTCGTCGGGCCGTTCGACCGATTGCAGGATTTCAGCGACGGCTTTCAGCAGCAGATCACCGATGTGATGACCGAACGTATCGTTCACGCTCTTGAAATGATCCAGGTCTATCAGGAAAAGGCGGAGTTGTTTGCCGGCCAGCCTTGCCCGGTCCAGCATCACGTCCCTGTTGGCTGACATCCAGGCACGGTTCTTCAATCCCGTCGTCGCGTCGCGCCAGGCCAGGAATTCCAATTTCTTTATTGTTTCCCAACGGCCGATTAGCAATACGGCAGTTCCGATCGCCAGCAGCGACAACACCGCCAGGGCGAACGCAATCTGGTAGTTGAATCTCTTCAGACTTTTTTCTGTCGAATAGAGATCTACGTTGATCTCATCTCCATATTTGTAATATTCGTCATTCATCCTCTCTACGAGCTGCTCGAGTTCCAGCCCCATTTCCTTCAGGCTCTTTTCGTCGAGAGGCAGCCCGGCCGCAATCATGGCATCAAGCTGTGTCACTGCGTCAACGACACGGGGCACGATACTTGCGTAGGCGGGAATCTCGCTCGCTGTCCCAGTGCCGTCGATCCGCTTGAAACGAATGTAGACCAGGTCGTTCGCCGCCGATAAGTGCTCAAGGCTGTCTGCCGACCCAGGGGCGGCCTGGGCGAGCAAAGTCATGTCCCTGAGGTGGGTTACATCGCGTATTGCAATGTGGAACTCGCGGATGGCGAAAAAGCCGAACCGAGGCAGCGAATATTCGATCTTGCTGAGGCTGAGAAACAATATGGTGATCAAGACGGCCGAGCTGGCCGCCGCCGCAGCAATGGCGGTCCCGTAGGTGAGGGGAACGCGCCAGCCACTCGATCCAAACCGTACCATTCGAGCCACGCCGGAGCTCGACTAGCCGCCGGACTCGAGCGTCTTGATCAGCCAGACCCATCGTGGTTTGCGGATTGGCGTATCGAAGGCAGGATAGTCCTTGAGCGGGTAGATCAGCCGGGTCGGACCCTGCGTGCGTCGGGTCAGCAACTTTCCATCCTGGCGGGTGGCAAGCAGGAGAGGACCTTCCGTCCAATCTTCGCGTGGAACTATCTGCACGTATTCGTCCACCGCCCGCACAGCAACTGAATCCTCGCCTTCCAATCCAACGAGCTTGAGCACATCGCGGAACAGAACGCCTTCAAACGTAAGCTGCCCCTTTTCATATGGACTTGGGGTGGTGACCCTGTAGAGACCGAGCTTTTCCAGCTGTCGCAGCGTAACTGGAATTGACTTGCCGTTCTTCTGAACATTGAAGGCCACCGTGTCCGGCGGTTCCGGGAAATCAGCAGGCTCCAGCGCCGGCGCCGGCAGAATGCCAATCGCCAAAACTGCCAGCATGACCAGACCGCGCTTAAGCGGTAGAAGTGCTGTGTTGAGCAAGGATGACATGCAGCAATCCTTTTCTTCTCGATAGGCAAGCACCAGCCATTGCCAGACCTTCATTCGGGCAGACTGGTACTGTGGCCACGAATGTTTAATTTTTTCGTTAGCTTTGGTTCAGGCCGCGGGAACAGCGGTGGGATAGTACTCTGACGCTGGTCCTTGAGGCTGGAGAAGGCCGACCGTTTCAAACCGGCAGCGGACGAGCCAGCGCAGTGGAGCAGCGGTCTAATCGCCGCGGCTTTGATCTTGTCTTCAAGCGCCGGCGGCGGCCGCGAGGCCAATTCTCTCCAATGTCGATGGGTTTGACCCTAAGGGCTTGAACCGTGCCGGCCCAGCCCCCATGTAATAAACGGAGGCCCCTCCGTTTAGTGCAACACCTTTATCATTATAATCAGGGGAACCGGTATGTCACGTGTTGAAAGCCTGCAAGCCGGCGCGAGCGTGATCTCCCCCTCAAGGGGGGAGATTAGCCCCTCACCATCGCCTCGCCATCCCCCCGCACCGCGTCAGCAACTGGAGCCAGACGCCCCCATGACAAGCAAAACCCGAATTCCTATCCAACTTCAAATCAACGGACATCGCCATGAACTGGAGGTCGAGCCGCGCGTCACGCTGCTCGACGCCTTGCGCGATCGTCTCGGCCTGACCGGCACCAAGAAAGGCTGCGATCAGGGCCAATGCGGCGCCTGCACCGTGCATGTCGACGGCCAGCGCGTGCTCGCCTGCCTGACGCTCGCTGCCCAGGCCGAGGGCAGGGCGGTCAGCACCATCGAAGGGCTTGCCGAGGGCGACGGCACGCTGAACGCGGTGCAGGCCGCCTTTCTCGAACAGGACGCCTTCCAGTGCGGTTACTGCACGCCGGGCCAGATCATGTCGGCGGTCGCCTGCATTCGCGAGGGCCATGCCGGTTCGGATGACGAGATCCGCGAATATATGGCCGGCAATCTCTGCCGCTGCGGCGCCTATCCGCACATCGTCGCCGCCGTGCGCCAGGCGGCGCTGAAGGTTGCGTCATCCATGGAGACCGCGTCATGAGGGATTTTTCGTATCTACGCGCCAATTCCGTCGATGCTGCACGCCAGGCGGCGGCGCTGCCCGGCGCCATGCTGCTGGCCGGCGGCACCACGCTCATCGATCTCGCCAAATGCGGCGTTGCCGAACCCGACACCGTGGTCGACATCAGCCATCTCAAGGGACTGGATGGGATCACGGTCGACGACCGGGGCGCCACGATCGGCGCGCTGGTAAGGATGAGCAGCGGCGCCGACCATGCAGACATCAAGAGCCGGTTCCCCGCCGTCTCGGAAGCGCTGTGGCAGGCGGCCTCGGCGCAGCTCCGCAACATGGCGACCATCGGCGGCAATCTGATGCAGCGCACGCGCTGTCCGTATTTCCGCGACCCGGCGAATTTTCCCGCCTGTAACAAGCGCACGCCCGGCAGCGGCTGCTCGGCGATCGGCGGCGTCACCCGTGGCCATGCCGTGCTCGGCACCAGCGAGACCTGCATCGCCACCTATCCGGGCGATCTGGCGACGGCACTGGTCGCCTTCGACGCAACAGTCCACCTCGGCGACCGCCAGGTCGCGGCCGACGACCTTTTTCTGCTGCCGGGCGCCACGCCCGACAGGGAGCATGCGATCGCGCCAGGTGAGGTGATCACCGCGATCAGCATTCCTGCTTCCCCTGCCGCCCAGCGCTCGACCTATCTGAAAATCCGCGACCGGCAATCCTACGAATTCGCTGCCGCAAGTGCCGCCGTCGGCATCGAGTTCGGGGCCGATGGAAGGACGATCAAGGATTTGCGCGTGGCGCTCGGCGGCGTTGCCACCAAGCCATGGCGCGCACGCGCCGTCGAAGAGGCGCTGAAAGGCAAGGTTCTGGAGTCTGATACGGTCCGGCGCGCCAGCCTGCTCGCCATCGAGGGCGCCGTCTACCACGGCGCCAACCATTACAAGATCGAACTGGCGCCGCGCGTCGTCGCCCGCGCCATCCTCAAAGTGCGAGAAACGGCATGACCGTTCACGAGTTGAGAACAAGACATGATGATTCGAAGAGGGGCGACGCATCGGACGGCGCCGTTCTCGCGGACCAGGTTGGCGGGCGGCTGTCGCGCGTCGATGGCCCGGCCAAGATCACCGGGGCTGCAAAATACGCCGTCGAGCAGCAGCTTGACGGACTCACCCACGCCGTTCTCGTCGAGAGCACGATTGCAGCCGGCAAGGTGCGTTCGATCGACACGGCTGCGGCCGAGGCAGCGCCGGGCGTGGTTCTGGTGCTGACGCCGGACAATGCGTTGCGCCTCAACACCGCAACGGACTGGCTGGGCACGTCGCCGCCGGATGTTCCGTATTGTCCGCTGGCGCGCAACATCACCTTCAGTGGTCAGCACGTCGCGGCGGTGGTGGCCGAGAGTTTCGAGCAGGCCGTCGCGGCCGCAGCGCTGGTCAAGGTCGCCTATGACGAGACGCCGGCGATCGTCGACCTTAGCGATGCGAAGGCCGGCGACGGCATTCCGATCGACGCGATGACGAAGGAGTGGGGCGATGCGCAGGCGGCTTTCGCCGCCTCCCCGGTGCGGATCTGCGCCGCCTACAACACGCCGCGCGAATACCAGACGCCGCTCGAACCGCATGGGCTGATCGCGCATTGGCAAGGCGACCGGCTGACGGTGTGGGAGCCCAGCCAATGGCTCGACGGCATGGCGCGGACCTATGCCGAATGGTTCGGCGTGCCGTTCGAGAATGTGCGCCTGGTCTCGCCCTATATCGGCGGCGGCTTCGGCTCCAAGGCGTTCGCTTACGGCTATGGCGCGGTGGCGGCGATGGCCGCGAAAATGCTGGGACGGCCGGTGAAGCTCGCGGTCACCAGGCCGCAGACCTTCACCGCCTATGGCGGACGGGCGGCGACACGTCAGACGGTGGCGCTCGGCGCCGACGCCGAGGGAAAGATCCAGTCGATCGTCCATCGCGGCGTCAACGAGACCTCGGTCGACGGTATGTGGGTCGAGCCGCTCGGTTCGGTCACCTCGATCATGTATGCGACGCCGAATTTCTCGTCGCGGCAGAATGTCGTGCGGGTAAACACGGTGGTGCCGGGGGCGTTGCGCGCGCCGGGCGAGAACCCGAGCGCCTTCGGCATCGAAAGCGCGATCGACGAACTGGCCTATGAGGTCGGCATCGATCCGCTGGAAATCCGGCTCAGGAATTATGCCGAACGGGATCCGGAGGCGAAAAAGCCGTGGTCGACACGGCAGTTGCGCGAGGCCTACGCTGCCGGTGCCGAGGCCTTCGGCTGGTCGAAGCGCTCGCCGGAGCCACGCTTGATGCGCGACGGCAACCAGCTGATCGGCTGGGGGGTCGCCGCCGGCACCTATCCGGTGCGGCGCGCCTATGGCGAGGCGATGGTGCGCATTCTCGCCGACGGTTCCGTCGAGGTCGAAAGCTCAAGCATCGACATGGGGCAGGGCACCTATACGATCCTGGCGCAGACCGCCGCCGAAGTGGTGGGCGTGCCGGCTGAGAACGTCGTGGTGAGGCTGGGTGACTCCCGCTATGCCCGCGCCGGCGTCACCGGCGGGTCTCGGCTGGCCGGCGTGATGACCGGCGCCGTGCACAAGGCGGCGACTGCCGCGCTCGATGAGCTGGTCGGGCTGGCGATCAGCGATCCAAATTCGCCGTTCCATGCACTGCAGGCCAACACGCTGGTCGTCGCTGAGGGCCGCATAAAGTCGCCGCGCGGCGACGGCCCTGAAATCTCCATCGCCGAGCTGCTCGCCAGCGTTGGACGCGAGCAGATCGGGGCGATGGGCGACACCACGCCGGCGAATTGGACTGCGGAGGATCGCTACAAGAATCATACGACCATAGCGATGGCGCTGTCGCACACCGAGGGCGACTATTCCCGCCACAGCTGGTGCGCGCATTTCATCGAGGTGCGCGTCGACCAGGACTTCGGCACGGTTCGCGTGTCGCGCGTGGTGTCGGCGCTGGATTCGGGCCGGCTCTACAATCCCAAGCTCGCCGAAAGCCAGTGGAAGGGCGGCATCATCATGGGCATCGGCCAGGCGCTGCTGGAGGAAGGCATCGTCGACCGCCGCCACGGCCGCATCGTCAACAACAATCTGGCCGACTATCTGATCGCGACCAATGCCGACATTCCCGACATCGAGGTGATCTCAGTCGGCATCCCCGACCCGCATTCTTCGGTGCTCGGCGGCAAGGGCGTTGGCGAGCTCGGCATCGTCGGCGTGGCGCCTGCGATCGCCAATGCGGTGTTCCACGCCACCGGCAAGCGGGTGCGGGATCTGCCGATCACACTGGAGAAGCTGATTTAGGGGCGAGACGGCGAAACTGCGGATCTCCCCCTTGTGGGATTTTGCGGGGAATGTCTGGCGGGAGGCCTGTCCCTCTCAAGACCTGGGTTCCTCGCCCACCGCGAAGCGGGGGAGAGGTGGCCGCGAAGCGGCCGGAGAGGGGGCTTTCGTAAAGCGCCGTCTCGGCTTCGCCCACTTCGTGGGGCGAGGAACCCAAGCTGGAATGAAGCCGCGATCTTTCCCATCTCCTCTGTCCTGCCGATCTCCCCCGCAAGGGGAGATCGGCGGTCATCTCGGCTTTCGCCAATCTTCAACGTTGCAAGTCTGCCGAAACCCGGCTCACGCGCCGGGGTTCTGTTCCGTCCGGCAGATCAGAACTTGTAGCTAAGGCCAACCCGGATATCGTGCGTTTGGAGATCGACGTCCGCAATCGTATTAACACCATCTGCCAGCGAGAGATCCTTGCTGCCGAAGTCGGAGTAGCGATATTCGACCCGAGCGAGCCACTTGTCGGTGAAGGCGTGCTCAACGCCGGCTCCAACCGTCCAGCCAATATGGGTTTCGTCGTGGATCAGTATGTTGCCTTGGGGGGTGCCGGTGATCAAAGTCGCTTCATACTTGGCCGCGGCCACGCCTGCAGTGATGTAAGGCAAAGTCCGATCGAAGGTATAGCCAGCCCGCAGCCGCGCCGAACCTGACCACTTGATCTCGCTCTTAACCAAACCGCTGGAGAAGGCCGTCAGTCCATCTACGTCATTGTACACAATGTCGGCCTCGGCACCGAGCACGAAGCGGCTCGCCATTTCCTGATTGAAGCCGATGTGGATGCCGCCGATAAACCCGTCGGGATCCAGGGAGCTGGTAATGCCGGGGTTGGCGATGAAAAAATCGGAGATTCCGGCTGCGTAACCGACGTGAACGCCCGCATAAAGGCCGGACCAGCTGTAGGCGTAGTCAACAGGCAAAACCTCATTGATATCAGCCGCCGATGCCATACCGACAGGCGCGAGAATGAAGGCTGTAGCGAGAAGAATCGTTTTCATTGTTTGTATGCTGCCCCAAAAAGGTGTTGCGTTCCCCGCTGCGGAAATGCTCCGCGGAGATCCAGGTGGTGTCGAGACTCCGGTGTTGCATTGTCCGCCGGCCGCGTCTTGGGCAGGACCGCACCCGAATTGTCCCGGAACGCACCGCAGCACTTTCCCGGTCAGTGTGGCTGTTCGGCCTCAGTCGACCCGCGCGTCACCCGGCAAAGGGTGCGCAATCTGCGGATCTCGCTGGAGAAGCTGATTTAGGGGCGCGAGAGGCTTGAACTGCCTGGGCGGCGTTGGCAGTTGGCGAAAGCCAAGACGACGGCCGATCTCCCCCACTTGGGGGGAGATCGGCCGTCATCGACATTTTCGCCAATCTCCGACGTTGCATGAAGGGCACGACTAATGAAGTTGCCGGACTCTCCGCTTGCCGGAGATCGCCAGCTTTATTCGGGTTCACCATTATGATCCGGCAGGCGCGAGGGGCGTGCCTATGTCCGAAACGAGTTTAACGAGATCCGCTTGGCGCCTCGTGCCGGTTTTGGCGAAGATGCGGTTGAGGTGGGTCTTCAAAGTGTTTTCACCGATACCGAGGGACAACGCGGTCTTGGACGCAGTCAATCCGCTACCGATCCGCAGGAGGACGCGCGCCTCTGCGGGAGTAAGGTCGAACAGCGTTGTGAGAACGGCCTCCGGGAGTGGGGAAGAGGACGTCGTGGTCGACACGAAGACGGCGGCGCATGCGGGCCGAAAAACCGCGCGCGCGGTTCCTTCGGTCAACGGCAAAACATACGCGACGGCGGGCGGTTGACCAGGGCCTGAAACAGGCAGGCCTATGCCGCGGCAGCCAAGTGAAGCATCCGCGCCCGCGGCACTGGCGATGGCTTCCAGCAGAGCGCGGGCTGCTACCGGGTTCTGCGCCTGGAGCAGGCCGTTCCTGGAAAGGATAGGACCTTGCACGGAAAACATCTGATCGGCAGCCGCATTCGCATGGAGGATTGCTCCGTTGGAGCCAGTAAGAACAATAGGCACAGCCAGGTAGTCGAGCGCCTCGCGGTAGAGACTGGCGGTAGCGCGGGCCTGATCGAGCAGATCTCCAATCAGGGAAGCGCGGCGCAGATGCGGCGATAGCAATGCCAGGAAATGCTGATCTTCAACTGATATGGTCCCCCTGCTGGCCCGCGTGGTGCAGCCCATGAGCCCGATCCGGTCCGCTGTATGAACGAATTTGGTGATGCAAGCCTCGCGCAATCCCTGCGGTTTGGCCCAATTCTGAAAAAACAGCGTTTGCTGGAGTTCGGCTTCACTCATGTGCGACAGCGTCGCAACGGGCGTGTCGATGTCGCCAACGACTGCTGCCTTCAGTCCAGGAATCCCATCAAAGTCATAGTCCTCCTGCAGCGCGCGCATTTGCACGGGATCCCAGGGCGATTGAGCGGTGAAGCGGCCATGATTGTCGGCGGTGCTGGCAAGCGCGATGGTGGTGTAGGCCGCGTCGATGGCCTTTGTGATCCGGGTCATTACATCAGCCCAGCCTTCCGAATTCAAAACGCAATCGTAGATATCACCGATAATAGAACTAAGTGCTTCGCTGCTCAGCCTCTCCACCACGCCTCCAATCCTTACATGCCCCCGATCTCGCATCGAAGGATTTCGCGGCGTCATACTTTTCGGTGACGCCCGCGTGGTTGAGCTCGATTAAGGGTTCAATTCGATCAGTTGAACGCCGAGCGATTTGTCGCTGCTTATTCCTGGAATGGGAAGCATCGCGTTCGATATTTTATGAAATTGTGGGTATTTATCGGGGTGCCGGATTGTCGCAAAAGACGGTGTTCTCATCGGCTCAATTGCCCTCGCATCTTAGCGAACGCGAGCGATTTTCCCTCTGGCAAGATATCCATGTCGCGGAGATATGGTCGGTCGAATACGGCATATCCGAAAATCTGCCTTTCGAGGCCACGATCGAAGCCGCGGCCATCGGACCCGTGGTTCTTGGCCAGATGTCGGGAACGATCAAGCATGCGACGAGGAAGGTGAGCAATATCGCCGATGACAACAATGACGGCTACCTTCTGCTGATCAACAAGGCCGACACCATACTGGCCGGAGCCCAGGTCGGCCGTGACTATGACGTCGGCCAGGGAGAAGCGGCCCTGGTCACAGCGGCAGAGCCTCTGGAAATGATCGGCAGCGACAAGAACGTATGGATGAACGTGGTGATCCCGCGCGCCATCCTCGCGGATGCCTTCCCGCGCATCGATGACAGGTTGGGGTTGAAGATCGGCGCCGAAAACGAAGCTCTCAATCTCCTCAAGCGTTACTGCCGGTTTCTTGAAGACGGCAGTCCACTCGTCGCGCCGGAACTGATAACCCACGCCACGGAAACGATCGTCGATCTGATCGGCCTGGCGACCGGAGCAAAAGGCGAGGCGGCTGAATTGGCCGGCTTGCGCGGTCTGCGAGCAGCCAGGGTGCAGGCTATTTTGGCGAAGATCGCGGACAATTTTGCCGACCCTGTCATCTCGGCGCAACGCGTGGCGGAAGAACTCGGCCTGTCGGTCCGCTATGTCCATGATCTTCTTCAGGAAACCGGTATCAGGTTTGCCGAGCACGTGCTCGAACTGCGCTTGCAGAGAGCACACAAGATGCTCTCACAGCGACACAACGACGGCATGCGGGTCAGCGAAATTGCCCTGATATGTGGATTCAGCGACATATCGTATTTCAATCGCTGCTTTCGTCGGCGCTTCGGCTATACGCCAAAGAGCGCCAGGTGAAAGCTGGACGCCGGCCCGTCGGTGAACTCACTTCTCCTCGCCGGGCGGCTTGATGAAATGACCGAGCAGGTCCATCGGCACCGGAAACACGACCGTCGACGAGCGCTCACCGGCGATGTCATGGAGAGCCTCGAAATAGCGCAGCTGCATGGCCTGCGGTGTCTCGGACAGCATCTTGCCGGCCTCGACGAGTTTTGCCGCCGCCTGCTGTTCGCCGTCGGCATTGATCACTTTGGCACGCCGCAGCCGTTCGGCCTCGGCTTGCTTGGCGATGGCGCGGACCATGTTCTCGTTGAGGTCGACATGCTTGATCTCGACGTCGGAGACCTTGATGCCCCAGGCATCGGTCCGCTGGTCGAGAATCTCCTGGATATCGCTGTTGAGCTTGTCGCGTTCGGCCAGCATTTCATCGAGCTCATGCTTGCCGAGCACCGAGCGCAAAGTGGTCTGTGCCAGCTGGTTGGTGGCGGTCATGAAGTCCTCGACCTGGATCACCGCCCGCTCGGCGTCGACGATACGAAAATACAGCACCGCGTTGACCTTCACCGAAACGTTGTCGCGCGAGATCACGTCCTGCGGCGGCACGTCCTGGACCACCACCCGCAGGTCGACCTTCACCATCTGCTGCACGAACGGGATCAGGATGATCAGGCCGGGGCCCTTGACCCCGGTGAAGCGGCCGAGCGTGAAGACCACGCCGCGCTGATATTCCCTCAGGATGCGAATGGCCGCGGACAGGAACATGACCACGACGAGCGCTGCTACCAGATAGGCCAAATAACCGATGATCACTGCCTTGCTCCATCGCTTCTCACATTGCGACGCCGTATCGTCAGCACGAGACCGCTGACGTCAGCCACCTCGACGCTGTCGCCCACTGCAATGGGTTCGTCGGCCTTCGCCCGCCAGCGCTCGCCCCGGGCAAGCACGTGGCCCTCGCTGCCCTCCCAATCGAGGACCTTGGCCGGCAGCCCTTGCATGGCCTGTGCGCCAACACGCGGAAGGTTCTTGCGGGCCGCCCACAGATAGCTGCCGGTCAACAGCGCCAGGCCGAGCGTCAGGACGGCGGCGGTGCCGATGACGGCCCACGACATCTCGAAGCCGGGCCCCTCGATCCTGAGCAGCATGGCGGAGCCCAGCAGAAACGCAGCCACGCCTCCCAGCCCAAGGACGACTGTGGGATTAAAGACCTCGACGACGAGGAAGATGATGCCAAGCAGCATCAAGGCAAGGCCGGCATAGCTGATCGGCAGGAGATTGAGCGCATAGAGCCCGAGCAGAAGGCAGATCGTGCCGACCACGCCGGGCGCGACCGCGCCCGGGCTGGTGAACTCGAAGACGAGGCCATAAACCCCGATCAGCATCAGGATCACGGCGATGTTCGGGTCGGTGATGACGGCGAGAAGCCGGATAAGCCAGCCGGGCTCCAGCGTTTCAACCGGCAGCCCTTTGGTCGCCAACACCTCTTTCCTGCCGGCTATTTCCACCGTCCGGCCGTCAGCCAGCTGAAGCAGTTCGGTCGTGTCGCGGGCGACGAAGTCGACGACACGCTCCTGCAGCGCCGCGTTGGCCGACAGACTGGCCGCCTCGCGCACCGCCTTTTCACCCCAATCGGCATTGCGCCCACGCAGTTCAGCCAGGCTGCGGATCAGGGCAACCGCGTCGTTCGTCGCCTTGGCGATCATCGCATCGCCCGCCGGTGGGCTCTTCGGGTCCTTGCCGGCTTCTGGGCCATTGTTCTTGTCGTCGCCGCCGGGAAAGGATGGCAGCGGCCCGCCCATCTCGATTGGCGTTGCCGCGCCCAGATTGGTGCCGGGCGCCATCGCCGCCACATGGGTTGCATAGAGGATGTAGGTTCCGGCGCTCGCCGCATGCCCGCCGGCGGGCGCGACATAGCCGATGACGGGAACCGGCGAGGCGAGGATGTCGGCGATGATCTCACGCATGCTGGTGACCAACCCGCCGGGCGTGTCCATCTGCAGGATGAAAACCTCGGCGTTCCGCTCTGCGGCCACCGCCAGCGCTTCCTCGAACTGCATGGCGCTCGCCGGACCGATGGCGCCGTCTATCTCGATGCGCAGTGCAGTCCTCTCTTGCCCGCTCGCCTCTTCGGTTGCGGAAGAAAGACAAACCAACACAGCGGCTACAAAAGCCGCGGCAAGCAGGGCCACACGCGCGAGTTTCACGCTCAAAGCTCCCTATCAGGGATATGGGCCCGATTTTGCCGAAATCCATGCTGCGTCGCGCGCGCAGCGGCGCAATGGCGATTGGCGATCTCCCTCCGCTGGGTGACGAGGCAATCGCATATCGGCAAGTGCCCCTCACCCGGATTGCCAACCGAATTGCGAAGGGCAATTCGGGGCAATCCGACCCTCTCTCCGAGGGGAGAGGAGATTGGCAGCGCCGGTGCTACCTCTTCTCCCCGGCGGGGAGAAGGTGGCCGCGAAGCGGCCGGATGAGGGGGACCCCCATATGCGGGGGAGATCGGCAGCTTCAACCCTGTGCCTAACCCCATTGGCATGAAACGGGTGGTTTGCGTGCGCTGCTTCACCCATCTGATTGCAGAAGCCGATGAAGCCAGAGGAGGCAAAGCCATGACCATTCATTCGATAGGTTCGAAAGCAGCGGTCCGATCGGCGGAAGCGCGGGTCGCCGGATATGATTGGCAGGCATTGGCCGAGGAGATGAGCGGCTACGGCTGCGCCGTGATGGAAAAGCTGCTGACACCTCAGGAGTGCCGAGAGATCGCCGGGCTCTATCCCGACGAAAGCCATTTCCGCAGCCATGTCCACATGGCGCGGCACGGCTTCGGCAAGGGCGAGTACCGCTATTTCCGCTATCCCTTGCCCGAGCTGATCGGCGGCTTGCGCACCGCGCTCTATCCGCGCCTGGCCGCGGTCGCCAACGACTGGAACGAGCGCATGGGCATCGCCCGGCGCTACCCGGACGAACACGCCGCGTTCCTCAAGCAATGCCACGAGCAGGGCCAGACGCGGCCGACGCCGCTCCTGCTGCAATATGGTCCTGGCGACTTCAACTGCCTGCATCAGGATCTCTACGGCGATCTTGCCTTCCCGCTGCAGGTGGCGATCCTGCTGTCCGAGCCGGTTAAGGATTTCACCGGTGGCGAGTTCGTGCTGACCGAACAGCGTCCGCGCATGCAGAGCCGCGCCGAGGTGGTGCCGCTGCGCCAGGGCGATGCCGTCGCTTTCGCGGTCCACAATCGTCCGGTCCAGGGCAGCAAAGGCAGCTACCGCGTCAATCTCAGGCACGGCGTCAGCCGGCTTCGCTCCGGCCTGCGCCACACCGTCGGCATTATCTTCCACGACGCGAAGTAAAGGTGTTGTAGACTTCCTTCTTCCTTCTCCCACAACAAGGGGAGAAGGGAGAGCGATGCGTCTTCGCTCAGGCCTGAAACATCGCCAGCTCTTCTGCGGTGAGGTGGCGTGCCTTGCCCTTGGCAAGGTCGCCGAGCTGCAATGGGCCGATCGCCACCCGCACAAGGCGAAGCACTTCCATGTCGTAGGCGCCGAGCAGGCGGCGGATATGGCGGTTGCGGCCCTCGTCGAGGGTGATTTCGAGCCATGCAGTGCTGGTCCCGCTGCGCAGGATGTCGATCGACCGCGCCGTCAAATCCTCGCCGTCGACCGTTGCCCCGGCGCGCAACTGCGCCAGCATGGCCTCGTCGGGCAGGGCGCCGATCTGCACGTGATAGATCTTGGCGACGTGGGAGGCGGGGTCGAGCAGGCGCTGCGCAAAGCGCGTGTCGTTGGTCATCAATAGCAGGCCTTCGCTGGCCTTGTCGAGGCGGCCGACCGGCGACACGAAGGGCAGGTCGAGTTCTGCCAGGCAGTCATAGACGGTGCCGCGGTCCTGCGGGTCGTCGCGGGTGGTGACCAGGCCGCGCGGCTTGTTGATCATCAGGTAGACCTTGCGCTCGGCGACGACCCGGCTGCCGTCGACCTCGATGCGGTCGCGGCCGGGATCGACGCGCATCGAGCCGTTGCGCACGACTTTGCCGGCGACCCGAACGCGCCCTTCGGCGACCAGCAGCTCCGCCTGCTTGCGCGAGCACAGGCCGAGTTTCGACAGCGCCCGGCAAAGGCTGACGCCCGCGGGTCTCACTCCGGGAGGACTGGCCCCGGCGCTGGGCGAGGGGCGTTGCCGGCCGACGTTCGGTCGTGGCGTCATCGTTTTGCGTGAGCGTTCCGGCAAGGTCAGGACTTTCCCGCCAGCCCATCTCCAGCCTGGGCGAGCGTTTCCATGCCGTCGCCGAGGTGTTTTTTCAAGACGCGAACGGCGGCCTCGGCGTCGCGATGGCGGCAGGTCGTCAACAGGTCGCGGTGCTCCGACTGCGAGCGGCTGCGATAGTTGAGGTTGGACAGGAGAACGCGAACGTAGCGGTCGGCCGCATTGTGGTGGGCTTTGATGAGGCCGAGGAGCCGGGCGTTGCCGCAGGCGCTGTAAAGCGCCAGGTGAAAGGCACGGTTCAGCGATCCCCAGCGGCCGACATTCGGCTCGGCATCGATCTGGTTGAGGACATAGCCCGCCTCGTCGAGCTTCTCGTTGCCGAGTTTCGGCACCGAGAGCCGCAGCGCTTCGCCTTCGAGCAGGGCGCGGACCGCAAAGATCTCCCTGATCTCGGCAGCGTCCATCCTGGCGACATGCGCGCCCTTGGTCGGATGGATCGACACGATGCCTTCGGCTTCGAGTTGGCGAAGCGCGTCGCGGACCGGCATGCGGCTGAAGCCAAATCGCTCTGCCAGATCGTCCTGACGCAGCGGCGTGCCGGCCGCCAGGCTGCCCTCGGCAATCGATTCGCGCAGCACATTCGCCACTTGCTCCGCCACCGTCAGCGGCTTCTGCATCAAGCCGTCGCCAAGTCCGCGCAAACCATTCTCCCTGCTATCCTGCGGACCTTGCCTAACAGAAAGCAGCAAGGGCGGATATGTGGATTCTCGTATACGAGTATCCCAGCGTGTATTGGACGGGTGCCGGTGATGCCGCGTCACGCCGCATGGGCCTGCCGGCCGGCGAGCCCTGCTGCGCGGCTTCGGTTCCGCTGCCATCCGCGTGTTTGAAAATCCTGCCGCTCTACCGGACGGAACCCCGTCTCGGTAGCCGAGCGCCAGGAGATTTTGCGGTCAGGAAAGCGGTCGCCTGCCTCGGACGCGCCGCTTCCCTGGCTCCGACGTGGTGCCTGGCTGATCGCCGAGGCACCACGATCGTCAATTCGACCTGGGGTCGTCCAGCGTCTCGACGACGAAAGACGCGGCAATCAGGTCGTCGGCATCGAGCCGCAGGGAGCCTTCACCTCCTCCCATGACGGCGGCGACCTTCTGAAAGGTTTTCATCTCGTGCCCGGTAATTCGGGCGCTTTGCATCCTGGCTTTGAGGTCAGCGACACGCAGCCCCAATGTGTGGGACGTTCCAATTTCACGGTTCGACATGACAATATGCTCCTCCCCAACCCATGCTTTTGCCTCCCCGCCGGTATTCGCCGTCGCCTTGCTTAAATATAAGGCATCGCGAATACAGCGCCCCGAACGCGTGGTGCGAGGGAAGGTTCCAGCGCAACACGGTCACGAAATAATACGGGCCAGCCGGCCGATCCGGCAGGCTAACCGCAGGAGGGTGGCAGGCGCGGTGGATCGGTCACAAGCTGCACGCCGACATTGCCGTCGCCGTCGAAGAAAACCTGCCGGTCTGCGAAGCGAAAAAGCTCACGGCAGCTTGGAAGACGAGCTGTTCGAGCCATGCCGGCGCTTGCGGCTGCCAATATCAGATTGGCGCGTGCGGATGCCGATCATGCTCACGGCGAACCGGCTCGTTTCCTTTGGCCTCAGCATCATCCACTTCCTCAAGGAGCACTGCCCGCAGGCTGCGGACGAACGCTGCCTTCGGCGATGGATGCGCCGGGCGCGCTCAGCGCTGTTGCCGCGGCAGCGATGCTATGCCGCAACCAGACGTGCCGAGGTTCGTCCTGGTGGCGCGCGTGCCAGAGAAGGCTCATGGTGAAGCTGCCGAGATCAAGCGGCGGGGGCAGCGAGACAAAACGTGCGCCCACCATCTGCGCCAGGCTCGACGGCAGCGTCATGATCAGGTCGGAGCGGGCAGCGATTTCCACTGCTGCAAGGAAGCTCGGTACGCGCACGCTCACCCGTCGTCGGCGGCCCACACCAGCGAGCGCCACGTCGACGAACGCTGGTCCAACGCCGGTGACGCTCACCACGATATGACCCAATTCAAGAAATCGGTCGAGCGTAAGCTCATGGTTCGCTGCGGGATGCCCGGCGCGCATCAGCGTGACAAAGCGGTCTTGATAGAGGCCGCGCCGGCGGATGCCCGCGGGCGCATCGTCGATCACGCCGACGAGTGCGTCCACGGCGTCCTCCTCCAGTGCTTCGATCGCCGTTGCGTTGGGCGGTAGAATGTCCAGGTCGAGCGCCGGCGCCTCGACGGTGAGACGGGCAAGCAGATGAGGCGCCAACGCGGCAGTCTCAAGATCCATCATCAGCAGCCGCACATGACCGGTTGCCGTTGCCGGGTCGAACGGATTTGCCCCCAGCATCGTAGCGATGTCCGCCAGGGTCCTGCGCAGCGCCGGCCGAATCTCGTCGGCGCGGGCAGTGAGCATGTAACCTGTCCGCCCTTCCACCAGAAGGGCGTCCGCGAACAGCTTTCGTAGCCGCGACAGCGCACGGCTCACCGCCGGCTGGCTCATACCGAGACGGACGGCGGCCCGCGTGACGCTTCTTTCGTCAAGCAGCGCCTCGAGCACCACCAGCAGGTTCAGGTCGACGCGACGCAAATTCACTTCGTGCATGCCGGCTATATAATACATGCATTTTTCGCATGCATAGCCATTCCGTAATCCTGGGTTCTCATAAATCGCGAACACCCGAGGAGAACAGATCAATGCATGTGGTTTTTGGAGCAAATGGGCGGGCCGGCGGGGAAACGGCGCGTGCACTGATGGCGGACGGTGAGCCCGTGCGCGTGGTCGTGCGCCGTCGGGAACAGGGCAAAGCGTGGGCGGCGCTCGGTGCCGAAGTCGCCGTCGCCAGCCTTGAGAACGCAGAGCAGGTTTCCGCCGCTTTGAAGGGCGCAACGGCGGCGTTTCTCCTCAACCCCCCGCCGGTCGCCGGCGATCCGTTTGGACAGACAGCGGAGATCGGCGCAGCACTTGCCCAGGCGGTCCGCCGCGCCGATCTGTCCAGGAGCGTTATCCTATCGTCGATTGGCGCGCAGCATGAGACGGGCACCGGGGTCATTGCCACCTTGCATCAGGTCGAGGCGATGCTAGCCGGCACCGCGCCCGCCACGGCCTTTCTGCGCTCGGGCTATTTTGTCGAAACCTGGTCGGAAGTCGCTGAGGCTTGCGTTTCGGAAGGCGTGCTCCCGTCGTTTCTGGAACCGGACCGGAAAATTCCCATGGTCAGCACGACCGATGTCGGGCGCGCCGCCGCCCGGCTGATGTCCCACAACTGGGCTGGAACGCGCATCGTGGAACTGGCCGGGCCCGAAGACTGGAGCGCCAGCGATGTGGCGGCTGCCTTTGCGAAGGTTCTAGGCCGTCCGGTCGAGCCGGTGCTCGTGCCGCCGGAGCAGCGCGAAGCGGTCCTGGCCGAGGCGGGGCTCTCCGCGGAGGTTACCGCCGCCCTGCTCGGCATGTACGAAGGCATTGCAAACGGTCGCTTCACGCGCCAGGCCGGAACCGAACATTGGCGTGGCACGACATCGCTGACAGCCGCGGTCGAGCGTATCGTGACGAAGCTGCGCGCTGCCGCTTAACCATTCATGCGACCTTGGTGATGGCAGGAGGACTTCCGGCCCCGGCCGACTCGCACTGTCACAGCTGCAGGAACCCGACCGTCGCATCGTGATCGGCACCCGCGGCGCAGGCCGGACCGGGGTCATGACGCTCACACTCGGCCCCTCGAACCTGGCAAGCATTCGGTAGGTCGCCGGCCGGGTGTTCGACGAGATCGCTCGATCCAGCGCCGGCCACTATCGCCCATCTTCTCGTTGGCCGCGACCTGGCAGGCGAAACGCCCGGTGTAGAACGCCCTGGCGCGGTCCTGGTGAAATACCGGCAACTGGACAAGCATTGATCGGTTCTCCTCTCCCTTGATAGGTTGCCGCGCAGCCGCCCACAGGCAAGAACGACGCGGGCGGCCGAAAAGAATTTTGCTGAGCCGAGAATCTTTTCGGTAACTCCGGTCGTCTTCTGCTGAGACCAGCCAATTAGGAGACGAACCATGGGCTACAAACTCATTCGCTACAGCGTGAAAGACACCGAACTGGAAGAGAACCGCGCGCTGGTGGCAAAGGTGTTCGAGGCGCTGGATGAGACGGCGCCGCCGAGCGTGCGCTATCTGGTGCTCGAACTGGACGACGGCGAGTTCATCCACGTCGTCGGCGAAGGAAATGAACCATCCGCGTTGACCGGGCTTGCGGCCTTCGAGGCGTTCACCCAGAACCATGCGGAGCGACGTTCGACCCCGGTCAAGCGATCGCCTGCCAAAATTATCGGCAACTACCATGTGCTTGAGGACGGCAAAGCCGGATAGAGCGATCGCGCCTCGAAAGAACGCCATGATCTCACGGAAATTCGATCGGCCAGCGCTGGAGGCGATGCTCGCCGAGTTACACCCCAAACTGCACCGCTACTGCGCTCGCATGGCCGGCTCGGTGATCGACGGCGAGGACATCGTGCAGGAGACGCTGCTGAAAGCGCTGCAGGCGGTCGACGGCAGCATGGCGGTCGAGCGGCCCGAGCAATGGCTGTTTCGCATCGCCCATAATGCCGCGCAGGACCATCTGCGCCGACGCCATCGGGAAAGGTCGCGCATGACCGAGACCGACATGACCACCATCGAGGATCCTTCCGGCAGCGCCGACAGCAGGATCGCCGCGGTGACCGGCCTGCGCAGCTTCATGCAGCTTTCGGTGGCGCAGCGCAGCGCCGTGATCCTGGTCGACGTGCTCGGCCTTTCCCTGCACGAGACCTGCGAGGTGACCGGCGCCACGCTCGCCGCCACCAAGGCGGCGCTGCATCGCGGGCGGGCACAGCTGCGCGTGCTGGCAGCCGAGCCCGAACACGTCGCCGCGCCTAAGCTCGGCGCCGAAGACGAGCGGCGGCTGCGCCGCTATGTCGATCTGTTCAACGCGCGCGACTTCGACGCGGTCAGGGCGCTGATCGCCGAGGATATCCAGCTCGAACTCGTCAGCCGCCTCCGCCTGCGCGGCAAGGCCGAAGTGTCGACCTATTTCAGCAATTACGACCGCATCAGCGACTGGGCGCTGTCGCTGGGCTTCGTCGATAGAAGGCCGGCGATTCTGATCCGCAACCCGCAGGAGCCGGACGGCGCCGTGCGCGGCTTCATGCTGGTCGAATGGCAGGACGAGCGGGTCGTCCAGATCCGCGATTTCCGCTACGCACCCTGGTGCCTGGTCGATGCGGAGATCAGCATCGTGGACGGGTGAGGAATCTACGACCCACACCGGTCCGCTCGATATGGAGTCGGTGCAGCTTTCGGATCAAGCAGCCTTGACTCCCTGGTGACCCGAACGTAATTGCCACATGGCTGCAAGTGTCTAGAGCGGTTCCGGTTCTCTTGGAACCGGTAACTCGCTCTAACTATATGTTTTGCGGCATTTATGCCGACGCCAAATGATCCCATTTGGCTGCAAAATGCTCTAGTCGACACGCACGCGGCGCGTCACCTGGCCATTGCTTTCCCAGTATGTGTGTTTCTTGGCAATCAAGGGATCGTCCATTGCCGGTTGAACTTGTCCCGTGGTGCTGACCGCGCGCGAGGTCACCGTGTGTTCTCCAGGAGCGGGACTTGCCCAATCCAGGGACCAGATCTTCCAGGCGTGCTCGGCCTCCTCACTGTGGTCAATGGTCGCTGGTGCCCAAGGCCCTTGATCGATTTGCACTTCGACGCGCTCGATCGGCGCCCCCCAGGCTGCCCCAATGACGCGGTAGTCTGAGTCTTTCCGGGTGACCTTCGCAGGCGCGGACTTTATCAGCGCTCGGCCGACCGAGGTCTCGGCCCAGACGGTCTCGCCGTTGTGGTCTTCCTCCCGGATGGTGACATAGTCACGCGCCATCAGAAGGCTCATGAAGCGGGTGTCGCGAACCTCGATGCGATCCAGCCACTTGACGTTGGCGATCCCGTACCAGCCCGGAGCAATGAGCCGCAGCGGGAAACCATTGGCCGCCGGCAAGGCCGCTCCGTTCATTTCATAGCAGAGGAGATTGTCGGGATTCATCGCATCGTCGAGCGACATGCTGCGAGCGAAGTTCTGCTTCATCTTCACGTCGCGTATTGCGACCTCGCCTTTGTCAGTACCGAAAAAAACGACCTCGATGCCCTTCTCCAGAATGCCGGCTTCCTCGAGGATCGGGGCGAGCGGCGTCCCTGCCCAACGGGCATTGCCGATGCCGCCGGTGAAAAAGGGGAAACCGTGGTTGCCCGAGCATTCCACTGTGAAAACGACCTCCTGCCGCGGTCGCGCCCTGATGTCGGCGAGCGTTAATTTTAAAGGCTTCTTCACCAGGCCTCCGATCTCCATCGACCATGTCTTCTCGTCGATCGTTGGTCGATTGAAATGCGAGATGCTGAAGAACTTGTCGTTTGGAGTTATCCAGCCATCCAAATCCTCCCAGACAAGCTGCTTCTGGATACCGACCGGATCGGGATTTTCGGTCGGCTGATCCAGCCACGGAACAACTTCCTCGCTCGGCCGTGTTGGAAAAGCGTAAGCCCGACGCGAGGTATAGAGAGCCGCAATTGCGGCAAGAGCCGCGCTTCCTTGAACAAGGAGTTCTCTGCGCTGAAAATCAGGCATGTTGTTACCTCCCAATTGATCCGGAACGGGCTGCAACGTGCCTTAGGCCGTAGCCTGATCACGGATAGGCGACACAATGTGAGGTCTGCCGACCCGGAAGTATCCGGACAGGTCAGACAATCACCCGACGCAAGTCAAGCATGTGAAGCATTGGACGAAACACCAGCTCGCGTTTCGCACGCTAAGAGTGCGCCTTTGAGAAGGAAGTGTCCACAACCTGGACGGGACATGATGATGATTGCAGCATTCGAGACCGATTTTTCCAGTCCTGCCAAAATCGTTTGCTGCTCGGGTTGCTATCGGAAACGACCGCTTTCGGGGTCGTTTCCGGACTTTCGCGGGTGCGGTCGGAAAGGCCCGGTCCGACCGCATTTCTGCCGTTCCGATGTCGGCCTCACGATCTCCAAGGCGCACGTTCACCCATTATTCAGCGAGAAGGCGGGATGGGCTGCCGTCTTCCATGGCGCGACAGGATGGCGGTGCGGCCGGCGCAGGTGTATGTTGATGGTCTAATATTTCGATATCAGGGAGGACAGCATGACGTCTTGGGAAATCAAGGGACGCGAACTCGTCAATTGTACCTGCGAATATGGCTGCAACTGTCAATTCAATGCGCTGCCCGACAAAGGCCATTGCCATGCGGTGGCGGGCATCCAGATCGACGAAGGTCATCATGGCGAGACCGCCCTCGACGGCCTTCGGATCGCCGCGATCTTCAAATGGCCTGGCGCGATCCACGAAGGCAATGGCGAAGCCATCGCCTTCGTCGACGAGAATGCAACCGACCGGCAGCGTCAAGCGCTGCTGCGCATCATGACCGGCCAGGACACCGACCCGTTCGCGACGATGTTCGCCGTCTACGCCTCAACCGTAACAAAAATGAATGAGCCGGTTTTCACCAAGATCGATCTCGACCTCGATATCGACGGCCGCAGGGGCCGCATCTTCGTCAAGGACTATATCGAAACCGTCGGCGAACCGATCCGCAACAAGGTGACGGGCGCGGACTCGCGCGCTCAGATCGTGTTGCCGAACGGCTTCGAATATGCAGTCGCCGAGATCGGCAGCGCTTCGAGCACAACCAGCGGGCCGGTTCAGGTGAACATGAAGGACAGTTACGGCCAGTTTGCCCGGCTGCATCTCAACAATCACGGGGTGGTGCGGGCCTGAGGCGCCACATGGACGGCGGGTCGCCACTGGAACGGCTGCTCAGACGCGACCGCGTCATCACGATTGCGGGCGTGGTGGCGCTGTGCCTGCTGGCCTGGCTTTATATCGTCGCCGGTGCAGGGCTCGGCATGAATGCGTGGGAGATGACGAGGCTCGCGCTATTCCCCCACCAGCAAACTGCCGACGTGACCTCCGATATCTCTGGCATGGATATGCCTGGGATGGATATGCCCGGCATGGACATGAGCGCAATGGCCATGGCAGCCGAACCGCGGGCCTGGGGGCCGGCGATCTGGGCGCTGATGATCGCCATGTGGTGGGTCATGATGGTTGCCATGATGTCCCCGAGTGCGGCGCCGACTATCCTGCTCTATGCGCGCGTGCATCGCCATGCGCTCGCACAGGGTCAGATCCAGGACAAGCTCGCGCCCACCGGCGTATTTATGGCAGGCTACCTCCTGGTTTGGCTGGGGTTTGCCGTCGTGGCCACCGCGTTGCATTGGCTGCTCGAACGCGAGGCCTTCGTCTCCGCGACGATGATGAGTTCGCAGAGCCGCTGGCTTTCCGGCATCGTCCTGATCGCCGCGGGCCTGTATCAGCTCTCGCCGCTCAAGAACGCCTGCCTGTCGCATTGCCGGGCACCGACCGCGTTCCTTGCCCGACACTGGCGTCCCCACGCAGTTGGCGCGCTGCGTTTGGGCGCGTTGCACGGGGCGTTTTGTGTCGGATGCTGCTGGATGCTGATGGCGTTGTTGTTCGTGGGCGGCATCATGAATCTGGTGTGGGTTGCCGGGCTCGCTATTCTGGTGCTGGCTGAAAAGCTGTTTCCTGCCGGCCAGTGGGTTGGCCGGGCAGCCGGCATCGCCCTGATCGCCTGGGGCAGCGCAACGCTTTTGGTCTGACGACCAGGGCCGCCTATGTCGGCATTCAAAGGCGTGAGGAACTTTGACTCCTCGCATCCGTTTACCCGAATGTTGGGGATGGGAGGTTCCGCCAATGAATGTCAGCGACGAAAGGACTGTATCCCTCTGGGCGGCGACCGAAGTAGCGCCCGACGCGGTCGCGCTCGGGCAGAGCGAACAGGTCGATGTCGTGGTCGTCGGGTCTGGAATTGCCGGACTGTCGGTCGCGTACGAACTGGCCGTCGCCGGGCAAAAGGTGGCGGTTCTCGATCGCGGCCGGATCGGAAGCGGCATGACGGCTCGCACTACCGCGCACCTGTCATCCATTTGCGACGACTACTTTTCGGAACTGACCAAATTGCGCGGTGAGGACCTGGCGCGGATGTATTACCAAAGCCAGTCGGCCGCTATCGACCGTATCCAATCAATCCAGGAGAGCGAGAGGATCGCGTGCGATTTCCGACGCCTCGACGGCTTTCTCTTTCCGGCTTCCGGCAGGCAGCAATCCGACATCAAGCGCCAGCTGGACGCCGGTCTGAAAATCGGTGTCGACGTCGAGAAGATCAGGGGTGTGCCGTTTGCAGGCTTTTCGGATGCGCAGGCCCTTCGATACGCCAATCAGGCGACCTTCCACCCGCTCAAATATCTCCGCGGGCTGGCCGCAGGCATCCGCTCGCGCGGCGGCGCGCTTTATGCCGATACCGTTGTCGAAAAGGTCGAGGAGACTGACCGCGGCGTGCGCGCAACCACGGTTTCAGGCTTTACCGTGTCCGCCAAATCGGCCGTTGTCGCCACCAACTCGCCGATCAACGATCGGGTCGCCCTCCATACCAAGCAAGCGCCGTATCGGACCTACGCGATGTCGTTCGAGATCGCGCGCGATACCATACCGGATGCCCTGTATTGGGATACTGAAGACCCTTACCACTACGTTCGGCTTCAGCCTGGCGAAGATCGGACCGACGTCCTGATCGTCGGAGGTGAAGACCACAAAACAGGGCAGGCCGATGATGCCGGTGATCGCTTCGCGGCCCTGGCGGCCTGGACCAAAAGGCTGGTGCCCGATGTCGGCGTGGAAACCAACCGGTGGTCCGGGCAGGTGATGGAGACCGTCGATTATGCGGGGTTCATCGGCCGCAATCCTGGCAACCGCCGCGTCTTTGTGGCAACTGGGGATTCCGGCCAGGGCATTACCCATGGCGTCGTCGCCGGCCTGTTGATTTCCGACCTGATTCTGAAGGGGGAAAGCCGCTGGCGCGAACTTTACGAGCCGTCTCGCAAGACGGCAGGCGCGATCGGCGATTATCTGTCGGAGAATGCGACAGCGCTCAAGAGTTTTGCCGAGTATATCGCGCCTGGCGAAATCGATTCCGTCGACAAGCTGCGACCGGGAGAAGGTGCCATCGTCCGCGAAGGGCTCACCAAAATCGCCGCGTTTCGCGATGACGACGGCACGCTCTACAAGCGCTCGGCCGCATGCACGCATATCGGCTGCCATGTCCATTGGAACTCGCTCGAGCGCTGCTGGGACTGCCCCTGCCACGGCTCGCATTTTGCTATCGACGGCACGGCTTTGAACGGACCGGCCGTGTCGCCCCTGGCTTCGCTTGACTAGAGCGGGATGAGATTAGTTTCGGTCATAGCCGGAGTTTTTGAAGTAGTGCGAGCACTCGGCGGA
>NZ_JBSPTO010000042.1:0-32290 GCF_053850215.1 Mesorhizobium sp. f-mel | reverse complement strand
GGCATGAAGCGCGCCGGACGCGTGCTTCAGATCGCGGCCGGCGTGAAGATGATCGTCATGGGTTTTCCCCTACTGGGGGATCCTACAAGTCCTCATTGTCAGCAGATTCAGTCGACGTGGACGCCGTCGGCGCCAAGCTCGCCACGCGGTCGACAGCATGGCCCTTGACGTGCTGACAACCCGCGGCCGCCGTCGCGGATGGCGGCCAAGCATCAGTCTCTGCTGCATTTCGTGGGACAGGCGCCGTGGTCGGACGCGGCCTTGCTGGCGCGGGTTCGCGACTGGGCCCTTGGACCGATCCGGGCGTGGATGGGCAACCATGCCGGAAGCTGAAGACCTCAGAAATGCCGGCGCTTGCCGCTCTTATACAAGCTGCAAGCCGCTGTGCTGCCTCGCCCGGACACGCCTCGCAACCATTCAGGCCCAATGAAACCGCAGGCCGCTTCCTCATCGAAGCGTAGCAGCGGGTCTACCAGCTATTGTCCGCGCGCAAATCGACGACATCGCACCGCGCAAAGCTCGAAAGAAGGGCCGTTTACTGCGTACCCGCCAGCCCAGCCGAGTAAGAACACCAGAAAGCTGCTATTCGCTCGTCAATCAGGAGTAAAACTAAGGCAGGTGCTGACCAACCGCGGCATCCAGAATTGAGGCACTTACTATGCCGTTCTCGAACGGCCAGGCACAGCCGCGTGATACAACGAATAGGCCTCCCTCAACTCGGTCAGTCTTGATGATGGCGCGTGGTTGAATTTCGCAGACGATGACATCGAAGCGACGTGGCTTAGGTCGGCGTTGACGAAGGTGCTCGCGAGAGCGCCCTCAACAGCGCAGAAGCAAGCGAGCGGCGTCGCAGTGGTCATCGATATTCCCCGGTAAGGTCGGGTTGCTGACACCAGCCTGATTTGAAGGAACCACCGACGACCGACCACATGATGAACCAGCGCACGATCGAGGAACAGGCCCCGACGCTAAATTCGAGCTTGGATAACCGCACTGCTACGGCCGCTCTTCGTTCGGCCCAAGCGGCTTCGGTCAATTGCCGAATGGGTGGGCGGTCATTCATCTATTCGAGCGGGGAATGCTCGATGCAGCATTCTTCCACGGCGAGTCGCCCGGCGGCCGGCTCCCCTTCCTGGCCAGCCGCGCTCTAGACTTCTGTGCTCGTTGCGGTCCTAACCTGCCTGTCGAGGACAGCGTTCCGCGGCGACCACCCTAGTCTCCAGGCCTTCGCCAGCTTCCACTCAATTCCAACACTCTCAGTGCTCGGCCAGTTCGAGGCGCATCCTATCCGCTTGCGCGGCAGCACGCTCAATCGTGGCTCGCACGAGCAATGTGTGTCCCTAACCTACCACACGTTCGGCGCTGTCCAATGTCCAACAATATCGGACGCGCAACGTAGCAGAGCCAAATCTATCACATTGCCTTTGAACGGTTTTCTCATTTGGCATGGTACATGCGCGGTCATCCGCAGACACGTCAGGGACAAGGAGAAGACGTTCCATGATCACCTCCCCGAAAGCCACCGCCGCCGCGGGTCTCCCGATCCGCCAAGGATGACGCTCGAGTGAGGCCTGGCGACATGAAGAAGATTGCTCCGGCGCGGCGCTGCCCGCGATCCACCTACCCCAGAGAGGGAGGGAGGTACCCAACGTCCTCAAACCGAGGACCAACTCACTTTGCCTAGAACCTTGCCCTCGCCCCACCACTACAACCGGAGCCATTGATGAAAGTTCTGTCTGACGGGCTGCGCAGAATGCCTGCTGCGACCACCCTGGTGACCAGCGCTCCGGCTCTGGCCGTCACGGGCGGCCGTAAAGTGACGAATTTCCTGCTCGACAACGGCATGGAGGTGGTCGTCATCCCCGATCACCGTGCGCCGATCGTCACCCATATGGGGTGGTATAAGATCGGCAGCGCCGACGAGCCGCCGGGCAAATCTGGCCTTGCCCATTTCTTCGAGCATCTGATGTTCAAGGCGGCGACAACCAACCATGCGGCCGGCGAGCTTGGCCGCGCCGTCTTGGCCATCGGCGGCTCGATCAATGCCTTCACCTTTTACGACTTCACCGCCTACCATGAAACGGTAGCGCCTTCGGCGTTGGAACAGGTGATGAGCTTCGAAGCGGATCGCATGGTCAACCTCATCCTCACCGACGATGATATCAAGACCGAGCGCGACGTGATCATGGAGGAGCGCCGTTTGGGCGTTGACAACAATCCGCACACGATGCTGGAAGAGCAGGTTGCCGCGACCCTCTGGCAGAACCAGCCTTACCGCATCCCGATCATCGGCTGGATGCAAGAGATCGAGAAGCTGACCTGGAACGACGCTAACGCCTTCTACGACAAATATTACAGGCCCAACAACGCCGTGCTGGTGGTGGCCGGCGATGTCGATCCGGAGACGGTGAAGGAGCTGGCCGAGAAGACCTATGGCAAGCTCGCGCCGGGTCCTGATTTACCCCCGCGCACCCGCCCGGTCGAACCGGAGCAGAACACCAGGCGCACGGTGACGCTTAGCGACGCACGCGTTTCGGTGCTCAGCTTTTCCACCCATTGGGTGGTGCCGTCCTATCGGACGGCCGAGCCCGGTGAGGCCGAGGCGCTGGACCTCCTGGCCGAAATTCTCGGCGGCGGCAATCGCAGCCGGCTCTATCAGCAGTTGGTGAAAGGGGGCATTGCCGCCAAGGCCGGCGCTTATTTCCAGGGCGCCATGCTGGATGCCACCAGGCTCACCATCTACGGCTCGCCGCGCGGCGATGCCAAGCTCGCCGATCTGGAGGCGGCGGCCCATGCAGTGATCGCCCGCATCGTCAAGGACGGTGTGACGGATGACGAGCTGGAAAAGGCCAAGAACCGCTGTGTCCGCTCGCGGATCTTCGCCCGCAGCAAGCAGTACCATGTGGCCAATTTGTTTGGTTCCACGCTCGCCACCGGCGGCACCGTGCAGGACGTCGAGGAATGGCCGGACCGCATCCGCAAGGTCACCACCGATCAGGTGAAGGCGGTCGCCGCCCGATATCTCGCGCTCGACCATTCGACCACCGGCTATCTCTTGCCCAAGACGGAGAATTTGATGTGATGACGAACCAACGCTGTGGCGTCTTCGCACAGGCGGGCTCTCCTTGGAGAAGGGAGGGCAGCGCGCCTCGCCACGCCGCTGGCGACCCTTCTCCTCGCGATTTCGTTCCTCATCCTGCCGGCGCTAAACGCCTGAACATCCAGGACGTGAAATCTGAAAAAGGCATCGACGCCTGGCTGGTGGAGGACCACACGACGCCGATCACTGCCATTCACTTCGTCTTCGACGGCGGCACCACGCAGGACCCGGCCGGCAAGGAGGGGCTCGCCAATCTGATGAGCGCCCTGTTGGCCGAGGGCGCCGGCGATCTCGACAGCGATGCCTTCCAGGTGAAGCTAGACGATGCCGGCGCCGAGATGAGCTTTAAGGCGCAGCGTGACGGCATTCATGGCGCGATGCACATGCTGTCCGAGCAGCAGAACGCCGCTTTCGATTTGCTTCGGCTCGCGGTCAACAGGCCGCGCTTCGACCGGGAGCCGATCGACCGCATCCGCGCCCAGATCCTTTCCGGCATCATCGCCAATGAGCGCGACCCCGAGGCGATCGCCGAGCGCAAATGGCTGCGCGCGATCTACGGCACACATCCCTATTCGAGGCCGGCCGAGGGCACTAGAGAGAGCCTCGCTGGCATCACACCAGCCGATCTCAGCTCCTTCCACAAGGCCACTTTTGCCCGCGACGGCCTGCATGTGGCGGTGGTCGGCGACATCGATGCGAAGACGCTGCGTAAAAAGCTCGACCAGCTGTTCGGCGATTTGCCTCATAACCAGTCGCGCGCCCCCGTCGCCGATGTCGATCCGAAGCTCGGCCAACAGGTGGCGGTCGACTACGATCTGCCGCAGACGTTGCTGCGGTTGGCTTATCCCGGGGTGAAGCGCAGCGCGCCAGATTTCTACGCCGCGGAGCTGCTGAACGAAATCCTCGGCGGCTCGCCCGTCATGTCGCGCCTGTGGCAGGAGGTGCGCGAGCGCGGCTTGACCTATAGCGCCTATTCCAGCTTGGTCGACCACCAGCATTCCAACGCGCTGCAGGTTATGACGGCGACGCGTTCGGACAGGGCGGCCGGGACGCTGAACCTGGTGCGCAAGGTGGTGAAGAAGATAGCGGAAGAAGGTCCGACCGAGGCCGAGCTCGAGGCGAGCAAGAAATATTTGATCGGCGCCTATGCCATCCGCAAACTGGGCTCCTCCATCACGATTGCAGCCACGCTCATCGAGTGGCAGCTCGACAAGCTCGGCACCGATTACATCCAGCGCCGCGCTGCCCTCATCGATCAGGTGACGCTCGACCAGGTCAAGGCAGCGGCCAAGAAGCTGCTTTCGGGCGAGCCCGCCATTATGGTTGTCGGCCCGCCGGTATGAGGCAACGGATAAGCCCCAGGACCCCATATTCGGGACCCATTTCGCGGGGAGCGAAATTCCGGTTCGGTGGGCTAATGAGGCCCCGCGGAGCGGTTTCAGCGGCCCTGCGATGCGTCAGCCGGTTTCGGCGAGCGTTTCCCCCGATGTCCAAAAAAGGCGCTGTTAACGAAATTTTTTAACCCGCGACGGGTTATTCGCGAGACTGAAGGCAATAGGTGGTCGATGGGTGAATCAAACATAAGCGCGTTTCCGCTGCATCGTCGGCGAAAATTGGTCGAATCTATCGCCCGGGTCCTGGAATCCAAGAACGGGGAGGACGCAAATGCCTTCTGGCGCAGCACCGTCAAGACAATACTCGTCCAACTGTCCGAATCAGGAGTTGCGCCGGGGCTCGCCGAACAGGAAGTTAGAACGCTTCTCCGTGCTGTCTTAGGCGATATAGTCACCCGGTCTTCGAGATTCGCACAATAGCATCGGCGTACGAGGAATGGTTGTCGCGTGGAGAACCCCCGGGGCTTCGTTAAGGGTAGCATCACTGCATCCGCCAATTGTACGGTTTTCTCAATGCGGATGAAACGATCGCCGCTTCGTCGATGCGCGCCTAATGTGCTCTCGGGCTAGTCATTTGGAACTGAAGTTTCATTTTCATTATAGGGTTGTGCTCGTGACTGAAGAAGGAGCGAGTCGATGGCCAATGCGACTGGACGTCCGATTTCGCCGCTGGTGTTGAGTGCGGATGAGCGGGCCTATCTCGAGCGTCAGCTTCGCCGGCGTCGTGTGGCGCGGTCGATGGCTGAACGATGCCGGATCGTTCTGCGGTGATCGACGACGTGAAGCTCTGGCCGGTCGTCTTGTCGAAGACGTGGATCTGCGTGTGCCCGTTGTCACGCGCAAAGTGACGCAGTTGCGCCTGAGTTACATAATGGTGCTTTTTAGGGGACTTGGTGGTTTCGACATAGCGACAAGATAAGATGCACTCATATGGCGAACAAGATGGTCGCTGTCGGATCCTGAACGCGGGTTCGGAGAACGACTTCAACACGATCAGCGAGGATGGCGGACGGCTCAATTTCAAGGCAATGTTCGACAAGGTCGATGCTGAACACGACCGGGTGGTCAGAAATCAGGAAGCGCGCCGAGCCGGCGGGCTCAACTTGGCCCGGCATAGATGTGCTGGTCCATCTCGGCAGGATGGGGAAGGCCCTCCGCCCCGGCGACACATGCCCGAGGGATTGAACATGGTGGTGCATGGTCCACGCGACCATTGCCTGCTGCATCTCGAAGAGATCGACGCGGACGGCGAAGGGATTACCGCGCGGACCAGCAGCGATCCAAGGCCGAAGATGCGGTCCGGGAGGAGACTCTTAGCTTGCGTTAAGAAGATATGATTCGGCCGCCACCGCGCGCAGCAGAGAACAGGTCGCGCTTCGTCCTCTCCGGACGTTTCTTTAGGAGGACCGACAACCGAGTTCAATTCCACAACGAGAGAAGAAGAATGAATTTCGGGCCTGTCTGTAGCACCTGCGGCCTGCCTTTCGCGCGCGTCGAGCTTTTGCACCGAGTTTGAAGATTGCCGACTACTTGGAAAAATCGCCCCTTACAATGCCGTGGCGCTGCAACTTATCGTAAAAGGTCTTCCGCGGAATGCCCAACGCCTCGACCGTACGCCTGACATCGCCGCCGTTGCGGCCCAGCGTCTCGCGGATGATGTCGGCCTCATAGCGCTCCAGGCGCTCGGGCAGCGGCCGAGCCGCATCAGAGGGTAGTGTCTGCATTTCTTGTGCCAGCCCGAGCACGAAACGTTCGGCAAAATGCGCCAGTTCGCGCACATTGCCCGGCCAGTCATGCTCGTGCAGATAGCGGTGCAACGACGCCGGTCCGGCAGGCACCGGGCGGCGGAAGCGGGCCGCGGCACGCTCTGCGAAGTAGCCGAACAGAAGAGCAATATCGTCGCGGCGCTCGCGTAGCGGTGGAAGGGAGACGGTCACCACGTTGAGCCGGTAAGAGATCCTCCCGGAAATTGCCGCGCTGGCGCGGGTCGCCGAGATCGACCTTGGCGGCGGCGACGACGCGCAGATCCACTGGCCTTACGTCATTGGTACCGAGCGGCATGACCTCGCGCATTTCCAACACACGCAACATCCGCACTTGTGTCGACGCCGGCATGCTTTCAATCTCGTCGAGGAACAGCGTGCCGCCGCTTGAATGCTCGATGCGACCGATCCGCTTCTTCTGCGCGCCGGTGAAAGCGCCTGCCTCATGGCCGAACAACTCGCTTTCGATCACCGTCTCCGGCAACGTCCCGCAATTCAGCGCGACGAAATTGCCCTTGCCGCGGCGGCTCCAGCGGTGCAGCAACCCGGCCACCACCTCCTTGCCGGAGCCGGTCTCCCCGGTCACCAGCACGTCGACGTCGGTGTCTGCGATTTGCCGTAGAGTGCGGCGCAGCCTTTCCATCGCCGGCGTCTGGCCGATCAGCGGCAAGCTGTCCTGCGCCAGCTCGCCCGCCTCGCGCAGGGCCCGGTTCTCCATGGTCAGGCGGCGTTTTTCCGCTGCCCGCCGCACACTCTGGGTCAGTCCATCAGCGGCGAACGGCTTGGTGATGAAGTCGTAGACGCCATCCTTGATCGCCTTGACTGCCATTGGGACGCCTCCGTGACCGGTGATGAGGATGACGGGGATGTCCGGATCGAGCCGCAGGATGCGGTCGAAAAGCTGCAAGCCATCGATCTCTGGCATGCGGATGTCGGACACAACCACACCGGCAAAATCGGAATCGATGCCGGCCAGGGCCTTTGATGCCATTGAAAACGCCAACACCGCGAATCCGGCAAGCTCGAGCGTCTGCGCGGTGACTTTCAGGAGGTCACGGTCGTCATCGATCAGGACGACCGGTGCTGCGCTCTGGTGTGTCATGCTCGACTACGCTGCCTTCAAAAGATGAACGGTGAAGCATGTGCCGCTGTCGCCACTCGCGACCTCGATGCGGCCGCCATAGTCGGCGACGATGTCCTTCGAGATCACCAAGCCTAGGCCCAGGCGGGTTTCCTTCGACGTGTTGAACGGCGTGAACAGCGACTTCAGGATGGCCGGCGGAATGCCGGGCCCGTTGTCCAATACGCTGAGCGCCACGCCATCAGTCGTTTCCTCCACCGAACCCTCCAGCCTAGCGTGGTCGCAGCCGTCAAGCGCCTCCAGCGCATTCTGAAACAGATTGATTAGCACCTGTTCGAGCCGGACCCGGTTCCCATGACCTTGAACGGAGCGGGCGCCGGCTCGACGACAAGCGCGTCGAGCCGGCCGCCAAAACGGCTTCTTAGCAGCACTACTGCACTCTCAATGACGCCGCGCAATTCCACCGGGCCAGCGGCGGTGCGGCCCTTGCGGGCGAAGGCCTTCAAGTCCTCGGTGATCGAGTCGATGCGTTCCGTCAGCGCGGCTATGGCGCCGAGGTTCTCCTCGACCGGAGCGGTCTGTTTGCGCTCCAGGAAGGTCCGGGCATTGTCGGCATAGGCCCGGATGGTAGCAACCGGTTGGTTGATCTCATGCGCTACGCCGGCCGCGACCTGGCCAAGGATGGCCAGTCGATTTGCCTGGACCAGTTCCTGCTGCACCACCTGGAGTTTCGCTTCCGTACTGCGGTGACCGATGATCTCTGACTGCAGCCGATCGCGGGCGCGGCTTAGATCCTGGGTGCGTTCGGCGACACGGCGTTCGAGCTCGGAGCGCGCCGCCTGTTCGGTCGCGATCCGCATTTGCGCCGATTGCCGGCGCCAGAGCAGATACGCAGCCAGGCCGAGGAGCGGAAGCACGATCCCAAGCGCGAGAAGCCGCATGCCACGGACAGCGGCAGCGATCGGCACTTCCGCAGGGACGAGATAGTCGAGCCGCCAGGGTGTGGGGGGACCAGCCTCGAGAGGCGCAGATATTCCGCGTCGTTGCTGCCTGGCGTGATGACATGGACAATCGATACCTCCTGGCTCAATGTCTCGGGTCGCGTGATCGGCAAGGGCATAAGCGGCGCATCTCCGACCTGCTCGCTGTCGCGGATCGCGGCAACGTTGGGCCCGGCAAGGGCTGCTGTCGTCATGAAGCGCCAGGATGGAATGCTGGTGACCGGCACGACACCATGTTCGTCGCTGACATAGGTCGGCCGATTCGCCTCGCGCCAGTTCGCCTCGAGCTGGTCGAATTCCATCTTGACGACGACGACGCCGAGAGGTGCTGAGGCGCTGCCGACACGCCGCGAAATGTAAAGACCGGCACGCTTGCTGACATTGCCGAGCGCGAAATATTCGGCTGTTCCGTTTTGCATCGCTCTGGAGAAATAGGCGCGAAAGCCGTAGTCGCTGCCCACGAAGCTGTTCGGCTCGCGCCAGTTGCTAGACGCGGCCGCTATGCCATCGGTGCCAGCAACGTAGAGCACCGATGCCTTGGTGCCGGAGACAAGGCTTTCAAGCTTGCGGTTCAGCACATCGATCGCGACGGCATCGCGCCGTGCCAGAAGCATCGTGCACCTGCTGGTCCTCCGATAACAGCAGCGGCAGTGCGCGTGGATTTTCCAAAACAGCGGTAAGCAGCGCCACTTTCAGGTTCGCATCTGTGCGCGCGTGCGCCGCCAGCGCCTTGAGTTCAATGTCCCGAGCGTAGAGGCCGGAGCTATGGAGCGCCGAGGCAATGATCGCGACCCCTATTGCCGCGAACCCAAACCAGGCTCGGACCGCACGCCTGCCGAGTTGCTCGGGCGTCGAAGGCAGGTCGGAGGCGGGGCGCTGCAGCATCGTTCATTTGTGCATGATTTCGCACAACGGGCAATCATATTTGTGCGGGCAACCGCACTTTTTGCCCAGAGGCAAGCGACGTGAATTGATGATTACGCGCTAAAGATCAGCACTTATCGACAACAGGCTGCGTCTGGCACGCCAGTTGCGAATTCAGATTCAGCAGCCGCGAGGCTGTTGAAGCTTAGTCCCGGGAGGTCGGGTCTCCCGATCGGGGCGCAACGGAGGATATCATGCAGACAACGATCGCTGCCGCCGAGCCGCGCGGCAAGGTTCCCTTCTATCGGCATCTCTATGTGCAGGTCCTGGTGGCGATCGCCGCCGGGGTGCTGCTTGGACATTTCTATCCGGAGACAGGTGCCGCGATGAAGCCGTTCGGCGACGCCTTCATCAAACTGGTGAAGATGATCATCGCGCCGGTGATCTTCCTGACGGTGGCGACCGGCATTGCCGGCGTATCCGACCTGCAGAAAGTCGGCCGTGTCGCCGGTAAAGCGATGGTCTATTTCCTGGTATTCTCGACGCTGGCGCTGGTTATCGGCCTCATCGTCTCGAACGTTGTCCAGCCCGGCGTCGGCATGCACATCAATCCGGCCACACTCGACGCATCGAAGGTGATGACCTTTACCGAAAAGGCGCATGACACCACCATCGTCGGCTTTCTGATGAACATCATTCCCGATACGATCACCGGCGCCTTCGTGCAGGGCGATGTATTGCAGGTGCTGTTCTTTTCGGTGCTGTTCGGCATTGCGATGGGGCTGGTCGGCGACAGCGGCCGTGCCGTCGTCGATTTCCTGCAGGCACTGACCGCGCCGATTTTCCGCCTTGTCGCCATCCTCATGAAGGCCGCACCCATAGGCGCCTTCGGCGCCATGGCCTTCACCATCGGCAAATACGGCATCGGCTCGATGGCCAATCTCGCCATGCTGATCGGCACGTTCTATGCGACCTCGCTGCTATTCGTACTAGTGGTGCTCGGCGCGGTCGCCCGCTACAACGGCTTCTCGATCCTGGCGTTGATCCGCTACATCAAGGAAGAGTTGCTCCTGGTTCTCGGCACCTCGTCTTCAGAGGCGGCGCTCCCCGGCCTCATGGTCAAGATGGAGCGCGCCGGCTGCAAGCGCTCGGTCGTCGGCCTGGTCATCCCGACCGGCTATTCCTTCAACCTCGACGGCACCAACATCTACATGACGCTGGCGGCATTGTTCATCGCACAGGCGACCGACACGCCCCTCACTCTCGGCGACCAGGTCCTTTTGCTTCTCGTCGCCATGCTCAGCTCCAAGGGTGCCGCCGGCATCACCGGCGCTGGCTTCATCACGCTGGCGGCGACGCTGTCGGTCGTGCCCTCCGTGCCGGTTGCCGGCATGGCGCTGATCCTCGGCGTCGACCGCTTCATGTCGGAGTGCCGGGCGCTGACCAATCTCGTCGGCAATGCGGTAGCGACGATTGTGGTGGCGCGCTGGGAAAAGGAGCTCGATCAGGCGAAGCTCGCCGCCGCTATGGCCGGTGAATTGCCAGACGAGGCAGACCTGTCGCTGCAAGTCGAGGATGTCTCCATCTCGCCCAAGCATCGACCACGGTGCTGGGGCAACGAGATGTATGAAAGCAAACCTCATTGAGACGGTTCAGCCCGGGCCGGTTTTGCTCCGGGCCGGGCTTGTCACCCACTCGCCGCCATCGCAACGCCGGGCGGCGGAACTGCTGGCCGTAATCCCCGGCGATCTTTGCACCTCATCGCCCCGAGGAGGGGACCTGTGACGTCGAGGAATGACGCTCAGTTTGCCAATCACTATAAAATCGCGTCGGCCGGCGCCGGGAGCCAAGCACAATCTCTTCGATGGGAGCTCGGATGGCTTGTAGGATCATCCGGCAGAATTCTCTTTAAGCCTCTTGAGCACAAATCGCTTGCTTTCGAGAACGCTCTCTTCAAGCGACCTCGCATTCGCCAGATGCGCGGCGATGGCGCTGGCCAGCATGCAGCCGGTCCCGCGCATTGTTCCGGCAAGACGGGGTGTGTCGAAGCGAATGGGTTCCTGATTGTAGGTCAACAGGATATCGGTGGATCGCGGTCCGGTCGCATGGCCACCTTTGAGCAACAGCGCCTGCGGCCCGCACGCGAGCAATCTTTTTCCCTGCCGGAGCGTGTCATCATCGTCCGCTGCCAGTTCCGCACCGACAAGGACCGCCAGTTCGATGAGGTTTGGAGTTACGAGATGGCAAAGCGGCATGAGATCACGCTTCATGACGCCGATCGCATTCGCCTCCAGGAGCGGCCTGCCCGAAGAGGAAGCCAGCACCGGGTCGAGTACTGCCGGTATCCGTGGATATTCGCTGAGCACGGCCGCAACCGCAACAATGACCCGCGCGGTTGAGAGCATGCCGATCTTGATGGCCAACACCTTGTTGGCCCGCAGTGCTGCGCGCATCTGGTCGGCGACAAGGCCCGGCTGCAGATGATGGATTGCGATGACTGCATCGTGTCTCTGCACCGTCACCGCAGTGACGGCAAGGCAGGTGCGCACACCGATGGCAGAGATCGTCTCGATGTCGCGTGCAACGCCGGCACCGCCGCTGGAGTCCGATCCACCGACGACAAGCACATGTGGCTCTTGTCTTAGCGCCACCGGTTGGTCTTCTCGATCCATTCTTGCGTGCGCGCTTCGGGATCGGCATTCAGGCTGATATCGGTAACCACAGCCGCGCTGTCGGCGCCAGCCTCAAAGACACCGTCGAGCCGGTCAGGGCTGAGCCCGCCGATGGCAACCAGCGGGATCGGCGCAACCCTGTCTTTCCACGCGCTGATCCGTTCGAGCCCTTGCGGCGCCCATTTCATCTTCTTGAGGCTAGTCGGATAAATGGGCCCCAGCGCCACGTAGTCCGGCTCGGCCGCGAGCGCCGTTTCCAGTTCGGCGTGATCGTGGGTCGAAAGCCCGAGCTTCAATCCGGCGTATTTAATCGCCAGCAGATCGGCCGCAGCCAGATCCTCTTGACCGAGATGGACGAAGTCGCAGCCTTCCTCAATGGCGAGCCGCCAATAGTCGTTGATGATCAGTTGACAACCATGGGCCGTGCAGACGTCGATCGCGCGGCGGATTTCCATCTGCAGCATGGGCTCGTCCCTGTCCTTGATGCGCAACTGCACCAGCTTAACGCCAAGCGGGACGAGCCGTTCGATCCAGGCAGCGCTGTCGACGATCAGGTAGAAGGGGTCGAGCTTCATGAAAAAACCGCCCTGCCAAATGTCGGTGTCGACGGTATGGCGACATCGCGCGGTTCGAGCATTCCCGAGCAGAAAGCTTCACGGCCGGCATCGACCGCCTTGCCGAACGCGCGCGCCATGCCGATCGGATCGGCTGCCTTGGCAACCGCCGTATTCAGGAGCACGGCGTCGAAGCCGAGTTCCATGACGGTCGCCGCGTGCGATGGTCGTCCAAGCCCCGCATCGACGATCAGCGGGACGCCGGGAAAATGTCCACGCATCGAGCGCAGCCCCGGGATGTTGACCGGGCCGAGCGCGGAACCGATCGGCGCGCACCATGGCATTAAGACCTTGCAGCCCGCGTCCAGCAGCCGTTCCGCAACGACAAGATCGTCGGTGGTGTAGGGGAGGACCGCAAAACCGTCTTCGCACAGGATTCGGGCGGCTTCGACCAGGCCAAACACGTCCGGCTGGAGGGTATCATGGTTGCCGATCACTTCGAGCTTGATCCAGTCTGTGCCGAAGACTTCGCGCGCCATTTTCGCGGTCGTGACCGCCTCCTTGACGGAATGGCAGCCGGCAGTGTTGGGTAGGACGTGGACGCCGAGCGAGCGGATCAACGACCAGAAATTCTCGCCAGCCTTGCCGCCTGCCATTTCACGCCGCAAGGAGACGGTCACCACCGACGTCCCGGACGCCTTGACAGCATCGGCAAGGATGGCTGGTGAAGGATATTGGGCGGTGCCGAGAAGCAGGCGTGAGGGAAGCGTCGTTCCAAAAAGATCGAACATGGTCCTACCCACCCTGCATGGGTGACAGGATCTCGATCCGGTCGCCTTCGCTCAACAGGAATTCTGCCCGGTTTGCTTTGTGCACAAGGTCGCTGTTGACAGCCGTTGCCAGCCAATCGCCCTCATAGGCGAGCGCGGCAAGCAGCGCCGCCAGTGTCGTGGCGTCATTCTCAAGCGCTTCGCCGTTGACGATCAGTTGCATGAGCAAGTTCCTCGAATTTGGCATGATCGAAGACAAGAGCGGCGGCCAGCCGCGCCATGGCGGGCGCAAGAAGGAAACCATGGCGGTAGAGCCCGTTGATGGCGACGCCATTTCCACGTGCTTCGACACGCGGCAGATTGTCGGCAAAGGCCGGGCGAATACCGGCGCCGGTCTCGATGATGCCGGCCTCACCGAAGGCCGGGTGGAGCGCGCAGGCAGCGCTGAGAAGTTCCATCATCGAACGGACCGCGACCGGACCACAGTCATCGCTCTCGATCATCGTGGCGCCGGCCATGAAACGGTGATCGCTGCGCGGCACCACGTAGAGCGGAAAGCGCGGATGAAGCAGCCGCACCGGGCGCGACAGCGAGATTTCGGGCGTGCGCAGGATAAGCATTTCGCCGCGAACGCCGCGCAGCCTCTCATTACCCGCTGCCATTCCTATGCAGTCGATCTCGCGTTCGAACCCGGAAAGCTGCCGGGCGTCCGTGGCAAAGCGGAAGTCGACGCCCATGGCGGCGAGCTTTTCGTGAAGCGCTGCCATCGCCTGGCGCGGGTCGAGATGCGCCTCGCCGGGGAAGAACAGCCCGCGCCGGAAACGGCCGGCGAGATCGGGCTCCAGCCGCGCGATTTCCTCTTCATCGATCCAGCAATGGCCTGAGGTGCGGCTTGCGAAACGGTCAAGCTCGCCCGCATCCCGCGGCGCTGCAACAACGAGCGTTCCGGCCCGCGTCACCTGGCCGGGCAGCGCCGCATCCCACCAGTCGGCGGCGCCGCGTCCGAGGTCCAGCACAGGCTGCTCGGCGCTTTCGCGTTCGCACCAGGGCGCTAGCATGCCGCCGGCAAACCACGATGCGCCGCCGAGACTACACCCGATTTCGGCCACGGTGACCGCTGCGCCGCGAGCGGCAAGTTCGAAGGCAGCTGTGAGGCCAGCGACGCCGGCCCCTTTGACCAGCACCCTCATGACGGCTCCGGCACCTTGGGCGTGGTGTCACTCACCGGCATATAGAGGTCGCCGCCCGCGCGATATTTTTCCGCCATCGCCGCCATTCCCTCCTTCTGTGCTTCGGCGCGGATGTCATGGGAGATGCGCATCGAGCAGAATTTCGGCCCGCACATGGAACAGAAATGCGCCAGCTTGTGCGCCTCCTTCGGCAAGGTCTCGTCGTGGAACGAGCGCGCCGTTTCAGGGTCGAGCGAGAGGTTGAACTGGTCTTCCCAGCGGAACTCGAACCGGGCCCGTGACAGCGCATCGTCGCGGATTTTCGCCGCCGGATGGCCCTTGGCGAGGTCGGCGGCGTGCGCGGCTATTTTGTAGGTTATCACACCGGTCTTGACGTCGTTGCGATCCGGCAGACCGAGATGCTCCTTCGGCGTCACATAGCAGAGCATGGCGGTGCCGAACCAGCCGATCATGGCAGCACCGATTCCGCTGGTGATGTGGTCATAGCCGGGCGCAATATCGGTCGTCAGCGGTCCGAGCGTGTAGAAGGGTGCCTCACCGCAGATGGCGAGCTGCTTGTGCATGTTCCGCTTGATCTTGTGCATGGGGACATGCCCAGGCCCCTCGATCATGACTTGGCAATCCTTCGCCCAGGCGATTTTTGTCAGCTCACCGAGCGTTTCCAGTTCGGCGAATTGCGCCGCGTCGTTGGCGTCGGCGATCGAGCCGGGGCGTAGGCCATCGCCGAGTGAGAAGGAGACGTCATAGGCGCGACAGATGTCGCAGATTTCCTCGAAATGCTCGTAGAGGAAGCTTTCCCGATGATGGTGCAGGCACCATTTCGCCATGATCGAGCCGCCTCTGCTGACAATCCCGGTGACGCGCTCGACCGTCAGCGGAATGTAATGCAGCCGGACGCCGGCGTGGATGGTGAAATAGTCAACGCCCTGCTCGGCCTGCTCGATCAGCGTATCGCGATAGACCTCCCAGTTGAGGTCCTCGGCGATGCCGGCGACCTTCTCCAGCGCCTGATAGAGCGGCACCGTCCCGATCGGCACCGGCGAATTGCGTATGATCCATTCGCGGATGTTGTGGATGTTGCGGCCGGTCGACAGATCCATCACCGTGTCGGCGCCCCAGCGGATCGCCCAGACCATCTTTTCGACCTCTTCGGCCATGGACGAGGTGACGGCGGAATTGCCGATATTGGCGTTGATCTTGACCAGGAAATTGCGGCCGATGATCATCGGCTCACTTTCGGGGTGGTTGATGTTGGCGGGGATGATTGCGCGCCCCCGCGCCACCTCTTCACGCACGAACTCCGGCGTGACGAAATCCGGGATCGAGGCACCGAAGGCCTCGCCCTCCCGCTGCAGCTTGCCTTGCAGGATCTCGCGTCCAAGGTTCTCGCGAATGGCGACGAATTCCATTTCGGGGGTGATGATCCCGGCGCGGGCATAGGCAAGCTGTGTCACCGCCTTGCCGGCCCGGGCCCTCCGCGGAGGGTTGCGGACTCGAAATTCCGGCGTCAGGCGCTCGCCCGCCGCAAATCCATTGTCCTCCGGCCTGACGTGGCGGCCGTCGTAGAATTCGACATCGCCACGTGCCGTGATCCAGTCCTGGCGCAGCCGGGCAAGGCCGGTCTCGATGCTGGTCTCGATAGTGGGGTCGGTATAAGGGCCGGACGGATCGTAAACCGTGACCGGCGGCTCACCGGCGGTCGGGTGGACGGCGATCTCGCGCATCGGCACCCTGATCTGCGGGTGGATGGCGCCGGGCTTGTAGGTTTTCCGCGAGGCGGGCAGCGGTCCCGTCGACACGGCGGGGGTCAAGGCATTCATTTGAGGCTCCTTTGCTCATTTGCATTGGAGACCCAGTTCTGTGCCGGAAGGATGAAAAGACGCCTTGGGCGACCTGCTCGAAACAGGTTTTCGGGCATGAATTCCCGCAAAGCGCTTGCACCGTCCCTACGCCAGTGTGAACTGGATCAGGTTCAACGGGTCACTGCGCCGCGAAGCCAGCAGTATCTCAGCCCCTTGCCGGGACTCCCCTGGTGAATGCCTCGATTGGACCGGGCCGGCGCCCTTTTGTCAAGCGCCGATGCGCTGGCGTTTGCCGCCACGGCCAATTTGCTGTTGCCCACGGCGGTGGCATCGATCGCCGACGAGGACCGCCTGGCGGCCGATTGCGTCGCCATATTGCTCAGTCGCATAATCGAGTCGCTTGAGCGGGTTTCCGGCCTCCGCGCCGATGCTTTCATTGGTAGAGGCCCGGCACTGAATTGAAGCGGCTCGGCAGCTATCCTAAGCAACACATTTCAACGCTTGGCTGCAGGCGCGCCATAGAGCAAATCAGAAATTCCGGCTGCACCGAACAGCCGCAATCATGCCCCCAACCGGGCTTCCCCATAATTATCGTTCCCAATCGGCTCCTGCTCGGCCGTAATCCGAGATTTGACAGGGCGGCCCGCGTGGATGGGTATTTCCGCCCTGGTGCCATCGGGGAAGATCGCGACGATCTTAAGTTCGCCGCCGAGGCTGCGGACGTAGCGTTCCATGGTCCTTATCTGAACAGTTTCCGGGTGATGCTCGACGCGCGAAATCTCGGCCTGCTTCATTCCGGATTTTTCGGCAAGCCGGGCCTGCGTGGTGTCCATAGCCTTTCGCAGTTCGGCGAGATGGACACGGTGAATGATGGCGGCGGCGCCCCTTTCGGCCTTCGCGAGGCGATCCTTTGGTAAGCGATCGATCCACTCGCGAGCATTAGGAGCTTCGGACTTCTTGAACTTGGTCATTGTCTCATTCCTCTGCCTCAAGCCACTCATCAAAACGCTTGTCCGCTGTCGCGATGAGGGATTTGTAGAACTGCCTGCTGGCTGTGCCTTCCTTGTTGCCACCAACGAGGATAACGGCGCGTCGTTCCGGATCAAAAGCAAAGGCGAACCGCCATGCGCCACCAGTGGCGAACCGAATTTCCTTCATGTTTCGATGCTTGGAGCCGTTCAGCGTGTCGGCCAAAGGGCGCCCAAGCTGGGGACCGATCCCCTCAAGCGCTATGACCACCTCCGCCAGCTTATTCCGCCGGAAGCCTCGCACGCTCTTCAGCGAAGTCCGGATGCTCAACAACTGTCCACCCCATGGGCCATGATATAGGCTAGAGCCGATATTTCGTCAATCAGAAAGACCGTCCCGCGGCAGGGCTCGGATGCTCCTGCTGGTACGAAATCGCAGTTTCGCGGCATCAGGCCGTTTGAGCGTTGAGGTGGTGCGCCTTCCAGGCTTCACGCTCGGGCGGATATGGAGCCGGGCTGCAAAATGGTCCGAATGCGTGAAGCCGGTCGTCAAGACGGATAGCTGCCAGGTGTCGCATGTCGGCTACGTCGTGTCCGGCACCATCACCGTCAATTGCATGATGGAACCCACAAAAAAAAGTTCGGGCCAGGCACGTCTTATACGATTCCGCCCGGTCATGACGCCTGGGTGGAAGGCAACGAGCGCTTCACATGCATCGAGTCATGAGCGCCGAGCAATATGCCAAACCATCGTAGGACACTTCAGGGTTTCTATGACAGCTTTACCGGAGCAGTGTCGATCAGCAACGATGCGTGCCTCAACGCCAGCCGCCTGAGACCTAGTCATGCTGACGGTCATGCTCACGCCCGTACGCCCGATGTCGCCGACGAGACGCCGACCTCTTCCGCCCTGACCGGCTTCGATGAAGAGCGTCTGCTCACCTGGATCCGCCTTCTGGACGCCGCGGCCGAGAAGGGCGACTGGCGCGAAGTGGCGAAGATCGTTCTGCACATCGATCCTGAGAAGGAACCGGAACGAGCGTTCAGGGCGAGGCAAACGCATCTTGCTCGCGCCAAGTGGATAACCACCAACCGCTCCAGAATCTCCTGGCCGGCGGCATCCCACAGCCGAATGGCCATAGCGAGATAGCGCGGCCTGCTCATCGAGTGACACAAGATTTCGCAGGCCGAGCCATACACCGGCTCAGTGTGGCCGGCGCGGCGCGACCTTGCACCTTGTGAGCCGGAAGGGCAAATCACACCTTTCGGCGCCCTTCGGCAGCTTGGCCAACCTCGCGGTGTGCCGGTGGGCATTTTTGGCTGGTTGTTCGTATCGGTCGCGTCGGCGCCACCGCCTTCCACCTTGGCCCGCTCTGCGTGTCGCGGGGTCAAAGGGATGAATAGCGGCGGAGCACCTTGTCCAGCTTGTAGAGAACGGGGTGGAGGAAGCCGTACTCTGGAATTTAAGACCCGCTATGGCCAGCCCAAAGGGCGATCACGGTCTTTCAATGAGGAGCAGAAGCGCGAACTGCTTGCAGACATGTCCTCATTCGCAAACACAGGAGGAGGTGATCTTCTGATTGGCATCACCGAGGAAGTGGTCGGATTAGATTTGGCTGGACCCGACAAAGAGAAGCTGAAGCTCGAAAGCATGAGCGAGATGCAAGCTTGAATTCCCCCGCAGGGGGACGTGCGATGGCCTATGGTCATCATGGGCGCCTGATCGGTTGTGACCGACCAGGCGGCATCGATTCCGCGCTTCGAGGTCGCCCAACTGCTTTCGCCGGCTGCTTGAAATTCATCGTTACAGAACAAGTGCCCAGCGCAGATCGCAAGTCTTTTTAGGTCTGGATCCTATAGGCTGCCGCGATGAACCCTTTCCCTATTGCACTGCCTTTGTTCGTACACTGTTTATTCGCTCCCGAATTTTTGAAGCGGAAATAATGATGCCGGCAACCAAAATATTGTGGGGTCAGATCGTGGCTGTTTTGACCATCGTGCTTACGACCACGTGGGGAGCAACGCAATGGACGGCCTGGCGACTGGGTTACCAAGAGCAACTTGGGTCGCCCTGGTTCGAACTCGTCGACCAACCGATCTATCCGCCACCGGCATTCTTCTGGTGGTGGTTCTTCTACGACGCCTATGCACCTACAGTCTTTGTTGAAGGCGCGGTGATCGCGGCCAGCGGCAGTTTCATCGCGATTGTTGTCGCTATCGGCATGTCACTATGGCGAGCGCGGGAGGCCAAATACGTGGCAACCTACGGCTCGGCGCGCTGGGCTGTGCGAAAGGAGATCGAAGCCGAAGGCTTGCTCGGCGCCAATGGTGTGGTTCTGGGCAAGCTGGATTGCGACTACCTTCGCCACGACGGTCCCGAACATGTCTTGTGCTTCGCGCCGACCCGAAGCGGCAAGGGCGTCGGGCTTGTCGTGCCATCCCTGTTGACTTGGCCGGGAAGCGCAATCGTTCACGACATCAAGGGTGAGAATTGGGGACTGACCGCTGGCTGGCGAGCACGTTTCGGCCGTGTGCTGCTGTTCGACCCAACCAATGCTGCGTCAGCCGCCTACAACCCGCTGGTGGAAGTCCGGCGTGGCGCGTGGGAGGTGCGAGACGTCCAGAACGTCGCTGACGTGCTGGTCGACCCAGAGGGGTCTCTGGAACGCAGGAATCATTGGGAAAAGACCAGCCACGCGCTGCTAGTCGGCGCCATCCTGCATGTCCTCTACGCCGAAAATGACAAGACGCTCGCCGGTGTTGCCAAGTTTCTCTCCGACCCGCAGCGGCCGATCGAGACTACGTTGCGAACCATGATGCTGACCAAGCACCTCGGCGATGCCGGTCCGCACCCCGTCGTGGCATCGGCAGCACGTGAATTGCTCAACAAGTCGGAGAATGAGCGCTCTGGAGTGCTGTCGACCGCGATGAGTTTCCTGGGGCTTTACCGCGATCCGGTTGTGGCCCAGGTAACGTCTCGTTGCGATTGGCGCATTGCCGATCTGGTTGAGAACGCGCAACCCACGACGCTCTATCTGGTCGTACCGCCATCGGACATCAGCCGCACCAAGCCGCTTGTCCGGCTTATCCTCAATCAGATCGGCCGCAGGCTGACGGAAGATCTGCATGCGAAGGATCGCCGGCATCGCTTGCTTCTGATGCTCGACGAATTCCCGGCGCTTGGCCGGCTTGATTTCTTCGAGTCGGCGCTCGCCTTCATGGCCGGTTATGGCATCAAGTCGTTCCTCATTTCCCAGTCGCTCAACCAGATCGAAAAAGCCTACGGGCCGAACAATTCCATCCTCGACAACTGCCATGTGCGTGTGAGTTTCGCGACCAACGATGAGCGGACCGCCAAGCGCGTCTCCGACTCTCTGGGAACGGCAACTGAAATGCGGGCGATGAAGAACTATGCCGGGCATCGTCTGTCGCCGTGGCTTGGGCATCTCATGGTCTCGCGACAGGAGACCGCCCGCGCGCTGATGACCCCCGGCGAGATCATGCAGTTGCCACCAACCGATGCCATTGTGATGGTCTCTGGACTGCCCCCGATCCGAGCGAAAAAGGCGCGCTATTTCGCAGACCCGCGGCTTGCCGAGCGCGTCCTGCCTCCGCCCAAGCCCACAACCACCGACGGAGTATCGCGTCCAGATGACTGGACTGGATTGTCGGTTGCCAAGGTGCAGCCGGCGCAGGCAACGCGCGCATTGTATTGCCGGCAAGACAGTGACCCTGACAGTTGCGGTATCCGCCGCCAGCCAGAACTACCCGAGCACGAGGATATCGCGCCGGAGCCCACGCTGGCGCACAGTGATGAATTCGACCTTGATCGCGACGAATCCGATGATGAGGCCGCCCGCCGGCGTTCGGTCGACCAGACGATGCGGCGCACCGCGCGACAGGCCGCACTCGATCCCAAAGATGGAATCGAACTTTGACCTCCATGAAAAAGCGCCGCCTGTCTGCTTATCTGGAACCGGAGGTCATGAATGCGCTTGCCGACTACGCCGCCAAGAGAGATGTGTCGCTGTCGCTGATCGCCGAGGCAGCTATCGCTTCTTTTTTGTCTCCGGATGCTGAGGAGCGCAAAGAGGCGGCAATCACAAGGCGGCTCGACCAGATCGACCGGCGCGTTCAGCGCGTCGAACGCGATCTCGGTATCTCGATCGAGACGCTGGCGTTGTTCGTGCGCTTCTGGCTCACCTCAACTCCGGCCTTACCTGACGCCGCTCAGCCTGAAGCGCGCGCGAAAGGTCGGCAGCGCTATGACGCTTTCGTCGATGCGCTCGGGCGCAGGTTGAGCAAGGGGCCAAAGCTCAGCCAAGAAATTGCCGAGGACATTGCGCCTCCAGCATCGACGGACACGGCTGAGTCGCATCCGGGCTAGTGGGCCGAGGCGGTCAGCTCGTCTGCACCGCATTTTGCAAGTCTCTGCACGTCGCGTTGCTGCCGGCCGTTTTCCTTGTTGCAACGCTCACATTCCTGCTTCTTCTAATCATCCCCGTCAGCGGTGCGAAACAAATCGCCCGAGAAAATGGGGATCATCGTGGCAGACAATCAAAATGCCGGCAGGGAAGCAGTGTCGCGTGGGGCGCGCATGCTGCGCACAGCGCTCGGCCCGGCTATAGCCGGGTTTCTTGAAGATCCCTCGATCGTCGAGGTGATGCTGAACCCAGACGGCCGCCTGTGGGTCGACCGGCTGAAAGAAGGCCTGTCACCCGCCGACGAGATGCTGATCCCGGCAGATGGCGAGCGGATCATCCGGCTCGTTGCGCATCACGTCGGCGCCGAAGTACATCCAGGCGCTCCGCGTGTCTCGGCCGAACTGCCTGAAACGGGTGAACGGTTTGAAGGCCTGTTGCCACCGGTTGTAGCCGGCCCCGCTTTTGCCATTCGCAAGCCCGCCGTCGCCGTGTTCACGCTCCAGGATTTCGTAGGCGCCGGCGTAATGACTGATGCGCAGGCCGACGTGCTGCGGCTCGCCATTGAAAAGCGTAAGAACGTATTGGTCGCCGGTGGCACGTCGACGGGCAAGACGACGCTGGTCAACGCGCTGCTAGCAGAGGTGGCGAAGACCTCAGATCGGATCGTACTGATCGAGGATACGCGCGAGCTGCAGTGTGCTGCGCCCAATCTTGTCGCTCTGCGGACCAAGGAGGGCGTCGCCTCGCTCTCCGATCTGGTCAAGTCGTCGCTGCGGCTTCGCCCCGACCGCATCCCGATCGGTGAAGTACGCGGAGCGGAAGCACTCGATCTCTTGAAAGCCTGGGGCACCGGCCATCCCGGTGGCATCGGTACCATCCATGCGAGCACCGCACTCGGCGCGCTGCGCCGACTCGAGCAACTCGTACAGGAGGCCGTTGTCACGGTTCCTCGCGCTTTGATCGCCGAGACGATTGATCTCGTTGCTGTGCTCGCAGGACGCGGTTCAGCCCGTCGCCTCGTCGAGATCGCGCTCGTCGACGGGCTCGATCCCGTCACCGGCGACTACCGCATCCTCGAAGCCAAAATCGAGACCAATCCAACCGTGAATCCCGAGTCATCCATGGAGCTTCAGAATGACCCCGATCCGCTTCACTTCATCGTCTATCCCTAAGCTTGGCGCGGTCCTCCCGCGCGCCGCCACGGCTACCGCGATCGGGGCCATGATGGTTGTCCCTGTTCATGCGGCAGGTTCTTCCATGCCGTGGGAGCAACCGCTCCAACAAATCCTCGAATCGATCGAAGGACCGGTCGCCAAGATCGTCGCCGTGATCATCATCATCGTCACCGGCCTGTCGCTCGCCTTCGGCGACACTTCGGGCGGATTCCGCCGTCTGATCCAGATCGTGTTCGGCCTGTCCATCGCCTTCGCGGCGAGTTCGTTCTTCCTGTCGTTCTTCTCGTTCGGCGGTGGAGCGCAGATCTAATGGAAGAGGATGTCCGCGGCTTCTTCGCACCGGTCCACCGGGCGCTCACCGAACCGATTCTGCTCGGCGGCGCACCGCGCGCGGTGGCTATTGTCAACGGCACGCTGGCCGGCGCGGTCGGTCTTGGGCTGCGACTCTGGTTCGCCGGCATCGTGATCTGGGCGATCGGTCATTTCGCGGCCGTGCTGGCAGCCAAGCGCGACGCCCAGTTCGTCGACGTGGTTCGCCGGCACCTGCGCTATCCCGCGCATTTCGGCTGCTGAGAGGTTTTCTCGATGATGAACCTCACCGAATACCGCAAACGCTCGCAAAACCTAGCCGACTATCTGCCCTGGGCCGCATTGGTGGCCCCGGGCATCGTGCTCAACAAGGACGGCTCGTTCCAGCGAACCGCGCGGTTTCGCGGCCCCGATCTCGACAGTGCCACGCCGGCCGAACTGGTCGGCTCGACGGCCCGCCTCAACAATGCGCTACGTCGTCTCGGCTCCGGCTGGGCGATCTTCGTCGAAGCCGCCCGACTTACAGCTCAAGACTATCCGGCAGGGCTTTTTCCCGACAGCGCGTCAGCGTTGGTCGACCTTGAACGCCGCGAACAGTTCGAGGGTGGCTCCTACCATGGATCACCCGGGCAGGGCTGTGGCGAGTCCCATGCTGAGCTCTTCGAAAGCAGTTACTTCCTGACCTTTGTCTGGCTGCCGCCGGCCGAGGAAACATCCCGGTTGGAAAACTGGCTCTACGAAGGCCGGGAAAAGAGCGGCGTCGACCCCGTGGAGCTTTTGAAGAGTTTCGTCGACCGCACCGACCGTGTGCTGAACCTGATCGAAGGTTTCGTTCCCGAAGTCGACTGGCTCGATGATACCGAGACGCAGACCTACCTGCACTCGACGATTTCGACCAGACGCCATCGCGTCCGCGTTCCCGAGACGCCGATGTATCTCGATGCATTGCTGGTGGATCAACCGCTCGCCGGCGGGCTGGAGCCACGGCTCGGCGAGTCCCATCTGCGCACGCTCACAATCATAGGCTTCCCGACCGCGACCTTTCCTGGGATTCTCGATGAACTCAACCGACTTGCCTTCCCATACCGCTGGTCGACGCGGGCAATCATGCTCGACAAGACCGACGCGACCCGCCTGCTGACAAAGATCCGCCGGCAGTGGTTCGCCAAAAGGAAGTCCGTCGCGGCGATCCTCAAGGAGGTGATGACCAATGAGGCATCGGTCCTCGTCGACACGGATGCCGCCAACAAGGCAGCCGACGCGGACGCCGCACTACAGGAACTCGGCTCTGACCAGATTGGCGAGGCCTACGTCACCGCGACGGTGACGGTGTGGGATCTCGATCCGTCAATTGCTGACGAAAAACTCCGGCTGACGGAAAAGATCATCCAGTCACGCGATTTCACGGCGATCGTCGAGCGTGTCAACGCCGTTGAGGCCTGGCTCGGCAGTATCCCGGGCCACGTCTATGCCAATGTCCGCCAGCCACCGCTATCGACGCTAAACCTCGCCCATATGATCCCGCTTTCGGCGGTCTGGGCAGGTCCGGCAATGGACGAGCATTTTGGAGCGCCGCCATTGTTATTCGCCAGGACGGAAGGCTCAACGCCCTTCCGGTTCAGCCTGCATGTCGGCGACGTTGGCCACACGCTTGTTGTCGGCCCGACCGGAGCTGGCAAATCGGTCCTGCTCGCACTGATGGCGCTTCAGTTTCGGCGTTACCCAGACAATCAGGTCTTTGCCTTTGATTTCGGCGGATCGATCCGTGCGGCCGTGCTCGCCATGGGGGGCGATTGGCAGAATCTCGGCAGCAGTGCATCGAGCGGGCAGGGCCCGGACGATCCGCTTGCGCTGCTCAAATTGGCTGATCTGTCCGACGACATCGGCGACGTCTCGCTGCAACCTTTGGCCGGCATCCATCACATGCCCGAACGGGCCTGGGCGGCCGACTGGCTCGTCGACATTCTCCTGCGCGAAGGCGTACCCGTCACGCCGCAGGTAAGGGAATATCTGTGGTCGGCGCTGACATCGCTCGCCAGTGCGCCGCTCCAGGAGCGGACACTCACCGGCCTGTCGGTGCTGCTGCAATCCGCGCCATTGAAGCAGGCGCTGCGGCCCTACTGTATCGGCGGCCCGTTTGGCCGGTTGCTCGACGCCGAACACGAGCGTCTCGGTGAAGCATCCGTTCAGGCGTTCGAGACCGAAGGGCTGATCGGCACCGGTGCTGCGCCCGCTGTGCTCGCCTATCTGTTCCACCGCATCGAGCAGAGGATGGACGGCAGGCCAACACTGCTGATCATCGACGAAGGCTGGCTGGCGCTCGACGACGGCGGTTTTGCCGATCAATTACGCGAATGGCTGAAGACGTTGAGGAAGAAGAACGCTTCCGTCGTCTTCGCTACGCAGTCGCTCTCCGACATCGCCGGATCGCCAATCGCGCCTGCCATCGTCGAAAGCTGCCCGACGCGGCTGTTTCTGCCGAACGAGCGCGCCATCGAGCCGCAGATCACCGACATCTATCGCCGCTTTGGATTGAACGACCGCCAGATCGAGATCGTCGCCCGAGGGACTCCGAAGCGCGACTACTATTGCCAGTCCAGGCGCGGCAACCGGCTGTTCGAGTTGGGCCTCGGTCCGATCGCTCTCGCGCTTTGCGCCGCCTCGTCAAAGACTGATCAGGCCTCAATTGAGCGGATCATCGCGGAGAGCGGCCCTGCCAATTTTCTCGAGGCCTGGCTTGCCGATCGCGGTCTCTCCTGGGCCGCTGACCTCGTTCCCCACCTCACCAACATCGTCGACCAATCCGCAAAGGAGGTTTCGTCATGAATTGTGTCCACAACCGTCTCCGCGTCCGGCATCTGGCTGCTGCTGGTGTTGTCGCCGTCGGCGTCGCCCTGTCCTGCGGCCCGGCGTCGGCACTGATCGTCTTCGATCCCAGGAATTATGCGGAGAACGTACTCTCGGCCGCGCGCGCGCTGGAGCAGATCCAGAACCAGATCGCCTCCCTGCAGAACGAGGCGCAGATGCTGATCAATCAGGGGAGAAACCTTACCTCGCTGCCGACATCGCTGCTTGGCCAGATCGAGGGCAATTTCTCTGAGATGAAGAGCCTGCTCGGCGAGGCCGACAAGCTTGCCTACAGGGTCCAGGACATCGAAAGCCAGTTCAAGTCGACCTACGGGAATTTCGGCTCGGATCTCTCCAGCAGGCAGCTTGTCGATGATGCGCGTGAACGCTGGCAAACTTCGGTTGCTTCATTCGAGCATTCGTTGAAGGCCGGAGCTGTCGCCGTCGACAACATCGAGGGGACACGGGAGCAGACGAGCGCGGCCGTCGACGCCAGCCAGTCGGCGGTCGGTATTCTGCAGGCGACGCAGGCCGGCAACCAGCTTCTCGCCGTTCAGGCAAGGCAGGTCGCCGACCTCACCGCAATGATAGCCGCCCAAGGGCGGGCCGCAGCCCTTGAGAGCGCCAGGCAAGCAGCCGCCCAGGAACAGGCGCGAGAACAGTTCAGCCGGTTCATGACAGGCAAAAACTACAGCCCGAGCAGCGTGCGCATGTTCCACGACTAAGGACTTTCTCCTATGGACTTCAAGACGACCGCCCGCTTGATCGGGGTAACGGCGCTCGCACTGGCGGTCGCCATCACCATCATCTCGCGCAACGACGACAAATACACTGCTCCGCCAATCCTGCGCCCGGCCGATCCCGACAGTGGTCCGCTGGTCCGTGAGCTCACGCGTTGCCGCATGCTCGGCGAACAGGCCACCCGCGACATTGCCTGTAAGGCGGCCTGGGAAGAAAGCCGACGCCGCTTCTTCATGCCCAGCAATCGCGACAAACCGGCGTGGCCGGCCGACGACCGGTTCGGCCGGATCGACCGCTCGATCGGCGAGGACAAGACGCCATGAACGACACCGGCGTCATTGACCGCTTTCTCGAAACCTTCACCCGATACATCGATTCCGGCTTCGGCCTGCTCGGTGGTGAGGTCGCCTTCCTCACCTCAACCCTGATCGTCATCGACATCACGCTTGCGGGAATATTCTGGGCCTGGGGCGCTGACGAGGACGTGCTGCACCGACTGGTGAAGAAGACGCTCTACATAGGCTTCTTCGCCTTCATCATCGGTAACTTCAATCGTCTCGCCGGCATCGTCTTCGAGAGCTTTTCCGGGCTCGGCCTCAAGGCGGGAGGGTCGGGACTTTCCGGTGCCGCGCTGCTGCAGCCAGGCCGCGTCGCGCAGGTTGGCATTGACGCAGGCAATCCTATCCTGGAAGCCGCCAGCCAGTTGATGGGCTACGTCTCCTTCTTCGAGAACTTTGTCCAGATCGCCGTTCTAATGATCGCCTGGGCAATTGTCCTCATCGCCTTCTTCATCCTGGCCGTGCAGATCTTTGTCACGCTCATCGAGTTCAAGCTGACGACACTTGCCGGCTTTGTGCTGATTCCGTTTGCGCTGTTCAGCAGGACGGCCTTCCTCGCCGAAAAAGTGCTCGGCAATATCGTTGCTTCCGGTGTGAAAATTCTCGTGCTCGCCGTCATCGTCGGCATTGGCTCGGGTCTCTTTGGCGAATTCACCCAAGGCTTCGCTGAACAACCCACGATCACGGATGCGCTGTCACTTGTGCTCGGCGCTCTTTCGCTGATGGGGCTCTCGATCTTCGGCCCGGGCATTGCGACAGGGCTCGTCTCAGGAGCGCCGCAACTCGGCGCGGGGTCTGCAGTCGGCACGAGCCTCGCCCCCGCCGGACTAGGCGCAGCGGGTTACATGGGCACGCGTGCGGGACTGAGTGGTGCCGCAAGTGCCGTTGGCGCCGCAGGGCGCATGTCGGCTGCTGCGGTGCGAGGCGGCGCTCATCTAGCGGGAAGTACGTCGACTGCTTATGGGCTCGCCGCCGCAGCGTCGGGACAGCGCGGTGCCGGCGCAGTCGCCGCCGGTCTCGGCGGTGTCGCTCGAGCCGGGGTCGGGGTCGCACTTCAGCCGGTCAGGCAAGCCATGTCGCGCGCCGCGTCGGCGCTCGGCAGCAGCAATCAATCCGGTCGTTCTGCGGGATGGAATGCTACCGGCGGGCAATCGCCTGTTGGCAGCATGAGCGCAGCCGCAAACGATCCCTCCTTTGCCAGACCGGCCACCGCGTCCCCTTCGAACTCCACAGCCGGCTCGCCGCCGGAATGGGCCACTCGGATGAAGCGTCGCCAGGCCGTGAGTCATGGGGCCGGCATGGCAGCGCATTCCATCCGCTCCGGCGATCATGGCGGCGGCTCAATGAATGTCTCTCTCCACCAGGACGACCACCGATGAATCCCTTCAAACGACCTTCAGTTCGTTATGGCACGACTCCCAAGCCCGAGACGCCGTACCAGCGTGCCGCGCAGGCCTGGGATGAGCGCATCGGCGCCGCCCGCGTGCAGGCCAAGAACTGGCGGCTGATGGCCTATGGTTCGCTCGTGCTCGCGGGCGGTTTCGCTTCGGCATTGGTGTGGCAATCGACGCGCGGCTCCGTCGTTCCATGGGTCGTTCAAGTCGACAGGTTCGGCGAGGCACAGGTGGTCGCCTCGGCTGTTGTCGATTATCGGCCAACCGATCCCCAAATCGCATGGCATCTCGCCCGCTTCATCGAACAGGTGAGAAGCATCGCGGACGATCCTGTCATCGTGCGCCAGAACTGGTTGCGCGCCTACGACTACACGACCGATCGTGGCGCCACCTCTCTCAACGACTACGCCCGCCTGAACGACCCTTTTGCCAGGGTCGGTAAGGTCCAGGTCGCAATCGAGATCTCGAGCGTCATCCGTGCCTCACCGGACTCGTTTCGCGTCGCCTGGACCGAGCGCCGCTACGAGAACGGCAGCCTGGCCAGCACCGAACGCTGGACCGCCATCCTCACCATCATCATTCAACAACCCCGCGATGCCGAGCGGCTGAAAGCCAATCCGCTCGGTGTCTACGTCAACGCCATAAACTGGTCGAAGGAGCTTTCATGATGCGTCCCGCACGAACACCGACAAGGGGCCAACGGGCGGCGCGCGTGCTTGCCGCAGGCCTGCTATCCGCGACAGCGCTCGTCGGCTGCGCCTCGAAAAAATACATTCCGCCCGAGATCGACTACGACGATGCCGCGCCTGCCGTCCAGAAGGCCGATGCGCCTAGCCCCGTGAAGGTGGTCGAACTGCCGAAGCCTCTTCCGCTCCCCGGTCAGTTGAAGTCGGTCAAAAACAGCGGCAAAGCGAAGGCGGAGGTTGCCGACCCGAAGCTGCGCATAAACCAGGCGAACGAGGCCGCGCGAATGCAGCCCGTCCGCGACGGCTTCATCAACGCAATCCAGCTTTATCCCTGGAGCGAGGGCGCGCTCTACCAGATCTATGCCGCCCCGGGCCAGGTCACCGACATCGCTTTGCAGCCGGGCGAGCAACTTGTCGGCTCCGGTCCCGTCGCCGCCGGCGACACCGTTCGCTGGATCATCGGTGATACGCAAAGCGGGGCAGGGGACCGGCGTCAGGTCCACATTCTCGTCAAGCCGACGCGCCCCGATCTGCAGACCAATCTAGTCATCAACAGTGACCGTCGCACCTATCACCTCGAGCTACGCTCGACCGAGAAAACCTACATGGCCTCTGTCTCCTGGCAGTACCCGCAGGATCAGTTGATTGCCCTGCGTCGGCAGAACGCCCAAGCTTCCGCTGCGCAGCCTGTGGCTTCCGGCGTCGACATTCAGAAACTCAACTTCCGCTATCGGATCGAGGGCGACCCAGCACCCTGGAAGCCGCTGCGCGCTTTCGACGACGGCGCGAAGGTCTATATCGAATTCCCATCGGGCATCGGTCAGGGTGAAATGCCGCCGCTGTTCGTCATCGGTCCGTCAGGTGGCTCCCAACTGGTCAACTACCGCGCCCGCCAAAACTACTATGTCGTCGACCGGCTGTTTGCCGCGGCCGAACTGAGGCTGGGCGACAAAACGAGCGAAAAGCGCGTCCGGATCGTGCGCACCGACGGGAAGAAGCCGCGGCGCAGCGTGGGGCTGTTTCGATGAGCGAAACTTCCAATTCATATAGCCCGGCTATCGAAGCGGAGCTGCGGCTGCGACCAGAGCCCGCAAGGGTGACGCGACTGTCGCGCAAGGTGCTCATTGGCCTTGGCGGCGTCGCAAGCGTCGCGATCCTCGGCACGCTGATCTGGGCGCTCGATAGCAGACGGCGCGGCAACGAGCAGTCATCCGAACTGTTTAGCACGGAACCGTACCACCGCCGACGGACTGCAGGGCCTGCCAAAGGACTATTCGGGCGTCCCGAAACTCGGGCCTGCATTGCCCGGCGATCTCGGACGGCCGATCCTGCGCGCGCAAGAGCGAGGCCAGCAGGTTCAGGTCCCAGACATCCAAACACCGCGTGCCGATCCGGAAGAACAACGCCGCCTGGCCGAGATCGAGGCCGCCCGCGTGGCAAAGCTGTTCACCGACACGAATTCGCGGGCCAATTCAGCGCGACAGAGTTCTGGCGGCGCAAATAGCGGCGGCGACGCCTTGTCAGGATTGGCGTCGCCGCCCGAACTGCCGGCGCTCGAGCCGGGCCCGGCTCAAAATATGCAGGATCGCAAGCTCGCCTTCGTCAATGCTAACTCCGATCGCCGCACCGTCAGTCCCGATCGCCTCGCCGAAAAAGCATCGCCCTACGTTGTGCAGGCCGGAACGGTCATTCCAGCTGCCCTCATCACTGGCATCCGCTCTGACCTGCCCGGCCAAATCAGCGCTCAGGTCACGGAGAATGTCTATGATAGCCCGACAGGGTCATACCTGCTCGTCCCGCAAGGAGCAAAACTGATTGGCCAGTATGACAGCCAGGTCGCCTTCGGCCAGTCGCGCGTACTGCTGGTGTGGAACCGGCTCATCATACCCAATGGCACCTCGATTGTGCTGGAGCGCCAGCAGGGCACGGATGCCGAAGGGTTCTCTGGGCTCGAGGACGAGGTCGACCATCACTGGGGCCAGCTGTTTCGGGCTGCAGCGCTCTCGACGCTGCTTGGCATCGGCACCTCGCTTGGTTCCAGCAACGAAGAAAGCGATATCGCCAAGGCCATTCGCGAAGGCGCACAGGATTCGCTCAGCAATGTCGGCCAGCAGATCGTGCGCAATCAGCTCAATGTCCAGCCGACGCTAACAATCCGGCCGGGTTTTCCGGTTCGCGTTATCGTCAATCGCGATCTTGTGCTGGCGCCATATGGCGCGAAGGATCCATCATGACCAAGCTGAAGCTCTCCGCCATTCCAGATGATCGGCCAGTCAAGATCACGCCGGCGACCGTTCATCGCGATCTGATCGCCTATGCCGATTCTCTGAACGGTCAACATAACTCTGTCGCACCTTGTATAGGAGGCGGCGCATGGGAAACCTGAAACTTGGTCCATTGCCGAAATTCGGGACGGTCCGCATGACGATCGCGCTTCCCGAGCCGCTCAAGGATGAGCTAGAGCGCTACGCGGCGGAATACAGCCGCTTGTATGAGCCTGTCGAAGCGGCGGCTCTGATCCCCCATATGCTCGAGGCGTTCATGCGATCCGATCGCGGTTATCGCAGCCGCAAGGCGCAAGCGGCGCGAGGACAAGTCCGTTAACGTGGGGTCGGGCCGTGTCGACACCGCCGTGCAACCAATCTGAGGCGGCAGGGATCATCAGCCTGGCGGCTCCCACGTTCTGCTGAGGCCCATGCGGAGATCCGATCTCCAGCGCTGAGCTGCCGTCGGACAGGCTTGAGGTCTGCACCCAACCCGTCACGCGCCTCATTTGAGGCGAAGGACCGCGTAAGAAGGAAGACCTGCTGAGGCAGCGCAGTGGGCTAAAGATGATATCCAGCTCGCGACAGAGGGGCAGCAACCCGCGCCGCGCGCCTCGTCAATCGCGCTAGAGAAAAGTCAGCGATCGGCAGGCAGGCTGGCTGTTCTGCACGAGGCAGACAGGTCGTGGAGATCGCGCGCGTACTTTTGACCAGCAAGTGCTGCTGCTCAACGAGCCGACTGTCATTCTACCGCCGGCGAGCGCTAGAGCACATCCAGGGATCGATGAATTCATTGTGATGTGACAGAGGTTTGCTGAGGTGATTCAACGTCCACTTTAATGAGGTGGATGATGGCAAGGACACTCAGTGAGGACGTTCGGTCGGCGGTTTTGAAGGCTTGCGATGAGGGTACGTCGGCGCGACAGGCGGCGGCGCGGTTCGGCGTGGGGATA
>NZ_JBSPTO010000041.1:0-33492 GCF_053850215.1 Mesorhizobium sp. f-mel | reverse complement strand
GCTGCAATCTCGCCGCCGCCAGATTCCGCTCGCAACTGTGCAACAGCCCCCTTGTGGGAGAAGGTGGATCGGCGCGTAGCGCCGAGACGGTTGAGGGGTGCTGGACGGATCGCCGTCGGTGCCAAGCTGGAACACCCCTCATCCGACCGCTTCGCGGCCACCTTCTCCCACAAGGGGAGAAGGGGGAGCAGGACCCCTTGCCATCGACCCTGCCCTTGGTGTAGCCAGTTTCCACTCAAAACGTCTTGAAAGGAGGGCTGCGTGACTTTCGACCACCACCGTCAGCGCGGCCCTGTCCCTGCCCTGCGAGCTTGCTTGCAGGGCTGACCAGAGACGGTCCGGGTTCTCCCGCTTCGATTTTCTTGGTCTGCCCTTCGTGGTGCTGCAACGCCGAGCCTGATGGCCGGCCAGCGCACCGTCAAGTGCATCGAACCGGAACCTCCCTCCGGGCAGACCAGAGAAACCCACATGGCCCTGATCAGCCTCAAGTCCCTCGGCGTCACCATGAGTGCGCCGCTCTTTTCCAACCTTGATCTCACCATCGGCACCGGCGACCGCCTCGGCATCGTTGCCGCAAACGGGCGCGGCAAGTCCACTTTGCTGAAGTGCCTGACCGGCGAAATGGAGCCGACATCAGGCGACATCACCCGCACGCGCGGCCTGCGCGTCGGCTATGTCGAGCAAGCCGTTCCCGCAGCATTGGCCGAGCACGGCTTTCAGCGGGTGGTGGCCGACGCCTTGCCGGCCGAGCAGGCTGAAAGCGAGCAATGGCGCGTCGACGTGGTTCTCGATTCACTCGACGTACCGCAGCCGATGCGCGAGCGGCCGATGCGGGCATTGAGCGGCGGCTGGCAAAGGCTGGCGCTGATCGCCCGCGTCTGGGTCATCGATCCGGACGTCCTGCTTCTCGACGAGCCGACCAACCATCTCGACCTCGCCAAGATCAGCCAGCTCGAGACCTGGCTGAACACGCTGCCGCGCGAAGTGCCGGTGGTGATCGCCAGCCACGACCGGGCCTTCCTCGACGCAACGACCAACCGGACGCTGTTCCTGCGCCCAGAACAATCGCCAGTGTTCTCGCTGCCCTATTCCAGGGCACGCGATGCGTTGAGCGAAGTCGACGCCTCGACCGAGCGCAAATTCCAGCGTGACATGAAGGTGGCGCAGCAATTGCGCCGGCAGGCGGCCAAGCTTAACAACATCGGCATCAATTCGGGCAGCGACCTGCTGACGATCAAGACCAAGCAGCTCAACCAGCGCGCGCAACGCCTCGAGGAGGTCGCAGCACCGGCGCACCGCGAAAAATCGGCGGGCGCGATAAAGCTCGCCAATCGCGGCACCCATGCCAAGGTGCTGATCACGCTCGACGACCTGGCGGTCGAAACGCCTGACGGAACGCTGCTGTTCAGGACCGGCAAGCGCCATATCTGCCAAGGCGACCGCATCGTCCTGCTCGGCCGCAATGGTGTCGGCAAGTCGCGGCTGATCAGCCTGATCAGAAATGCCATCATCGAGCCGGAGACGGCAGTGCAAGGCGTGAAGGTGACGCCGTCGACGGTGCTCGGCTACAGCGACCAGGCGCTGTCGGGCATCAGCGCCGAACACACGCCGCTGGCGATGCTCTCGCGCAGCTTCGATGTCGGCGAGCAGCGCGCACGCTCGCTGCTGGCGGGTGCAGGCGTCAGCATCGACATGCAGGAGCGCAGGATCGGCGTGCTGTCGGGCGGGCAGAAGGCGCGGCTGATGATGCTGGCGCTCAGGCTCGCCAATCCCAATTTTTATCTGCTCGACGAGCCGACCAACCATCTCGACATCGACGGCCAGGAAGCACTGGAAACGGAACTGCTGGCCCATCAGGCAAGCTGTGTGCTGGCCTCGCACGACCGCTCCTTCATCAGGGCGATCGGCAACCGCTTCTGGCTGATCGAGAAGCGGCGGCTGACCGAGATCGACAGCCCGGAGGATTTCTTTCGATCGGTGGCTGAGGGGAATGGCTGAGGAAAGCCACGCATCTCCCGGGCCGGCATTCAAGGTGCTGCCGGCCCACGCTTCCCCGCGAGCCGAAAAAGGCGCATCCTGAGGTCTCGCAAACCGAGGGAGGAAAACGGTCATGCGTGGCGCGGACGTCGTCAACACGCCGAACCACCGGCGAGGAGTTTGTAATGCGCACCGCCGATTTCTGGACGCTACGCGACGGCAAAATCATCGAGATGGTGGAGTATTACGACACGGCTCTGGCCGCATCCGTCATCTGAGACGTATCCCGATTGAATAAGGCCCTGCGACAGAAAATTCTCCGCGATCTGTCGGATCATGGCCGCGCGCCACGTCCTCGGGATGCCGACACGGTGATGCCGGCACCAATCGAGGAGAAACCATCATGTCTATACTGTCATCCGTAGGGCGCATCGCGACCCGTTACTCGGCGGCTCGCGCCCGCTACCGCAGCGAGCGCGCCCTCCTTTCGCTGCCGATCGAACTGCGCAAGGACATCGGCTGGCCGGAAATCGTCATCGACGCACAGAACAGCCCGCGGATTGGCCTGGCTCCTTGACAAGGGCCGACCGTCGCACGGTCGGCATTAAAAAAACGCATCGGCCATGTAGGATCGCCCCTGCCCCATTCGTCCTGTGGTTCGCAATGCCCAACCAGAGAGGAGCAAGAGATGAACGATCAGCCTCAAACCCAATCTGCCGCGAAAGTCCTCGGCGGATTGACGCCCTACCTTCAGCTGGACGGCGCCTTCAAGGCTTCGGAATTCTATCAGAAGGCCTTCGGCGCCGAGCAGGTCTTCTTCTATCCGCCGGACGAGCAGGGCCGGACGATGCACATCCATCTCCATATCAACGGTTCGACCTTGATGATTTCCGACTTCTATCCCGAGCACGGAATGGCCCCGGTGAAGCCGCAGGGCTTCACAATGCAGCTTCATCTGGGCAGCGACGACATCGACGCCTGGTGGAAGCGGGCCGTCGATGCCGGCTGCGAGGTCGTCATGCCGCTCCAGGTGATGTTCTGGGGTGACCAGTGGGGCAATATGCGCGACCCGTTCGGTGTCGAGTGGGCGATGAACGCGCCGGTGAAGAAGGCATAGGAGAAGCACGATGTCCTATGTCGATGGTTTCGTTCTCGCGGTACCCAAGGCAAATCTCGATGCTTACAAGAAAATGGCTCAGATGGGCGGCACTGTCTGGATGGAGCATGGCGCGCTCGCCTATGTCGAATGCATCGGCGACGACGTGCCCTATGGCGAGCTCACTTCGTTCCCGCGCGCCGTGCAGGCCAAGGACGACGAGATCGTCGTCTTCTCCTGGGTCGTCTATGAATCGCGGCAGAGCCGCGATGCGGTGATGGCCAAAGTGATGGCCGATCCGCGCCTGAACGGCGACTTGTCGACGATGCCATTCGACGGCAAGCGCATGATCTTCGGCGGCTTTCAGCCGTTCATCGAGTTGTAGACCGGCAACGCATTACGCTAGGCGGTCGAGCAGTGGCTTGAGCCGGTCGCCATAGCGTTTCCACAGATCGACCGAGCCCTGGTACATCGGCTGGCGCACCTGCGCCGCCGACGCCGTGCGCACCGGCCGGTCGGTCTCGTGGAACGACAGCACCGCATCGTCCCATGGGAGGCCGAGATGGGCGATCAGCGCCCGCGTCTGCCCTTCCTGGTCGGCGACGAAATCCTCGTAGCGGACATCATGCACGACATCAGGCAGAACGGTGCGCCAATGCGCCATCATATCGGTGTAGAGATTGTGGAAATCGGCGAGCTCGCTGAGGTCGTAGCCGTAGCGGTGGCTGTCGCCGCGGAAATGCACCTTGTAGATCGACAGGCATGTCGCCGCCGCATCGCGCACGCAATGAATGATCTTGGCCTTGGGCAGCATCAGATGGATGAAGCCTACCAATAGGAAGTTGCCGAGCATCTTGTCGGTGACGTGCCGGAAACCCGGATAGCGGGCGTGCAGCAGGTCTAGATAGGCCTGGCCTGCCTCGGCATAGGCCTTGTCGGGCATGTCGGCGATGCCCCAGGGAAAGCCGCCCTTCATACCAGGCGGAAACTGCTTGCCGAGCGCCGTCTTCAATATGCCGAGCTCACCGGCGCCATAGACCTGCGGATGGCTGGCGATGATCTGCTCGACCAGCGTGCTGCCGGAGCGCGGCATGCCGACGACGAAGATCGGCGTATCGTTGGCGATCCCACTCGGTCTGTGCTTGTCGAAGAAGGGCTTGTCGAACACCGCCTTCATCGCCTCGAATTCGGCGCGTGTCTTGGCCGCATCGTAGTCGATGCCTGTGCGGCGGATCGCATTGCCTTCGGCGAAATAATCGAAGGCACGGCCATAATCCTTCAAATCGTCATTGGCCTTGCCGAGGCCGAAGGAAAGCTGCATGCGCGCCAGGCTGCCTTCCGGCGCCTTGGCGTGCTGCGCCTCCATCCCGGCAAGCTCGGCGTCGCGCTCCTGCTGGCGCTTGACTTGGGTGAGCATCAGCCAGGCCCTGGCCATGCCGGGATCGACCGCCAGCGCCTGCCGGAAATGCTCCGCCGCCTCTCCGAGGCTGCCCTTCTCCATCAGCCCGACGCCCAGACCGTGCAGCAAATCGGCGTCCTTCGGCCGAATTGCCAGTGCTTCGCGGAAGACGGCAAGCGCCTCGTCGAGCCGCCCAGCCTCCTGCAGCGTTTCGGCAAGCCCAATTCGGGCGCGGACATGGAACGGGTTGCGACCGATGGTGCCGCGATAAATCTCCTCCGCGCCCTCGAATTGTCCGAGCTGCTTAAGCGAGGAGCCGAGATTGTCGCGCGCCGCGAGTTGGTCCGGCCGCAGCGCCACCGCGCCACGGAAGAAATCGACGGCTGCACCGACACGGCCGAGGTCGCGCATCACCGTGCCGAGGTTGTTGAGGAAATCTGGATTCTTGGGTTGCAGGCGCACCGACTGTTCGAGGAGGTCGAGTCCTTCGGCGCTGCGCCCGGTCTGGTGCAGCAGAAGCCCGAGGAAATGTGCTGCCGCTGCGTGATTTGCCTTTTGCGCCAGCACCTGCCGATAGAGCATCTCGGCTTCTTGCCGGCGGCCGGCCTGATGCAATTGCAGCGCCTGCTGCACGCGCTGGTCGAGCCCTAGCGGCGGCTGTCCGCCTGAGCCGAAATTGGCGCCCGCGCCTGCCGGTCTTCTCGGATCTCTGTTGATGGGAAACCTGCCGTGTTTTGTCCGCCTGCCGCGATCTAGGCCATCGGCGCGGCAGGTTCAAGGGTTCGCAGGCCAGCTTACCGGAAATCGGCCTGGGTCAGCACATACATGTTCTTGCGACCGTGCGAATAGGCTTCGCGCGCAACATCCTGGATCGACGAACGCTCCGCATCGAAGGCGCTGAGATACTCGGCTTCCGCTCCACTGGTGGCCGGACTTGCCGCCGAAAGCGCTGCAATCTCCACAAAGAACGGCACTTCGAACATGCCGTCATGGCCGACGAAACGAATGCGCTTGGCCGCCGCGTCATAGGAGCGGCTGCGGTTGGGAAAATTCAGCGTCATGATCAAGCTCCTCAGCGCATGACCCGAACCGGAGGTTCGAAAAAGGATCATGCAAATCAAAGTAGTACAGCGCCCTTTGCGCGTCCAAAAGGACGCGCAAACGCGCTGTAGGCACTGTCAGATCAGGCGGTTGGTCTCCGCAACCTGTCTGGCCCGCCGCACCGTGCCGTCGGTGTCGGCGATCTTTCGCCTTGCTGCCTCGTCACTTCGTATCGTCAGACGCGCCGACATCACTTTCGCAGGCCCGACGGTCGGCTTGACGATGGGATTGACTGTTACGGTTACGCCACTCGGGGTTTTCACAGAGATCATGAAATTTTCCTTCAAACGAAATAAAGCATAGATGCCGGTACAAAAGTTCCGGAGACGTCTCAGACATTTTTAGAAAGCTCTTGAATCATATCAGCATTCTACAAATAATTATAGAGAGCGAATTTTGTCAATGGATCACGATCCGGTAGGAATCTTCTTGAATAAACCGCAATTTCGGATTAAAGAATTGAGATCGTTTTTTGGCCCAAGCTTGGCAACTCGCGGCGTCAGAGGTTCTCGACCCGCCAAACTCATTCCAGATCGCCGATACCCAAATTGCCGATACAGGGACACACGACATTTAGTCCCGGTGCCGCAAAGCGGGCACTACCTATCGGATCCAAGCCGGAAACGAGACTTCGAGGCACGAGAATGGCTGGCCGAACTACCCATTCCATAGCGCATTTCGAGGCACCCTTCATGCTCGGCGGCCTGGAAGGAAAATTGCCGGCCGGCGACTACGACATCGACCACGATGAGGAACTTATCGATGGCATGTCGTGGCTTGCCTGGCGCCGTGTCGCCACCTTCATCCATCTGCCGGCAAGGACGGTGAAAAGCCAGACCAGCCAATTGGTCGCCATCGACCTCGCCGAACTCGAAACCGCGCTGAGGCGCGACCAGGAGAATGCTGCATGATCCGCTTCCAGCAGAACGCGCGCCCGCGCACCGACACGCCCGCGCATCTTTTCGCGATCGGCCAGACCGTTCGCATGAAGAGCCGCATCGGCCTTGTCCAGAAGACCGCAGAGCTGTTCCAAATCAAGAGCAAGCTGCCGGTCAAGGACGGCTCGCCGCAATACCGCATCCGCAGCGACGAGGAGACCTACGAGCGGGTCACCACGGAAGACAATCTCGAAGTGGCCGACAATCCGAGCGCCTAATGCATGTCGCCCAAAAGTGCGAAGCGGTTTGGGACAACGACATGCATAAAACTTAAAGCGCGTCGGCTGATTCCTTTCAACGCGACGCGCTTTAGGCCCACATCAGGCGCCACCACCACCAATCACGAGGACCAACAGATGGCCAAGGGTCAACAGCGCAGCAACCGCGAGACACGCAAGCCCAAGAAGGACAAGGCGGCGCCAAAGCCGGCCTCGCCTTTCGGCTCGGCCGTCAAGCAGGCGGAAGCCGGTTTGAAGCCGAAGTCCAAGGGCAAGCGGCGGACGGATGAGCAGCCCGGCATTCATCCAGCCACCGCGCGGATCGGATCAAAGATCACACGACAGTCGAAGCCATTTGGTCAGGATTGGCTAGGGCCGAGTTCATCGCCCATTGCCATAAGGCGAGGCTGCCGGCGTAGAGGCAGTAGGCGCCAGCTACCCTCACCTGCCTGTGTCCGGTTGATAGATGGCTTCCTCCCCGTCCGGTGACGGGGAGGAAACCAGCCTCTCAGCAGGGACCGTCGTCGACGATGCGATAGTCGGCGGCGCGAGCCTCGCAGGCGTTGGGGAAGGTGCGCAATTCGCCACGGCGGCGTGCGCAGACGGGGGCATATTCGCGCGTGCAGAATGTCTGCTCTTCGCCACCGCCGCCGTCGCGGCACTGGCCGTCGCGGATGATGCGATACCCGGCCCGCTCGGCAAGGCAGGCATTGGCGAAGGTCTGGCGGTCGCCACCGCGCCGGGCGCAGACCGGATCATACTGCTTGGTGCAGAATTGCGGCCCCGGCCTTGGCGGGCGGTACCCCGGTCCTTCCTCCACCACCACCGCTGTGCAGGCTGCAAGAACTGCCGACAGCAACAGGATGGCAAAACCCTGCCGCGAGAAGATTGCCGCAAGAAATTTCATAACTATATCTCCCTCAAGCCCCCGCTCCGGTGCAAATGCGCGCGCTCCACTCCAAGCCGATCCTCGCCATTCCACCGCCAAATGCAACCCCTGTTTGCAAGCTCCCAGCCCGCTGGACCATGCGTGGCCAGGCGCTGGCCGATGACCGGGCGAGCACCCCGTCCTATCGATGCCATGCGTCGGAATGCGCCCATTGGGCGGCCCGCGGACGCTACCTTGCAACGATCACCTTTCCGTGCGATAAATTTCGTGTTCGGGCATTTGCGACCCGGAGAGCGGAACGTTTTGGACGACCTTTCCCCGATACTGTGAATCTCTGACGGCCCCGTTTTTCGGCGGGGGGTTTTGACCATGCGCCAATGCATGACTGCCGAAGCAACCACCGGACTTGCCCACGGCGTCAGGCGGCGGGCAAACCACAAAGACTGACACGGGTGAAGGAGTTTCCCCAATGGCCCAGACCGGCACCGTTAAATTCTTCAACGCTACCAAAGGCTTCGGCTTCATCACGCCAGATGACGGCGCCAAGGACGTGTTCGTCCATATCTCCGCGATCGAGGCCTCGGGCCTGCGCACGCTCGTCGATGGCCAGAAGGTCACGTTCGACGTCGAGCCCGACCGCATGGGCAAGGGACCGAAGGCGGTCAATCTCCGCGCGGACTGAACCGTCGGCGCGCGCACGTCCGCTCGGACGTGCCAGGAATGTGCCCCGAGGCCCTCCAAAGGCCTTGAACCGGCTTTCAGGGCCGGACCCGAGTTTCGAAGGCGCGGCGGTTTTCGTCGCGCCTTTTTCGTGGCAGGGCGGCATGCCAATGCTCGCAAAACTTTCTCTTGCCGATAGCGCTAAAATAAAGGACAAATTTCCACTCGGGCATTTGCCGGCCCGAGACTGGACTTTATGGGATCAAAGGAGCTTCCCATGCCGCAGACCGGCACCGTCAAATTCTTCAATCATGCCAAAGGCTTCGGCTTCATCACGCCGGATGATGGCGCGAAGGATGTCTTCGTCCACATTTCGGCCGTGCAGGCGTCGGGTCTTCCCGGTCTTGAGGATGGGCAGAAGGTAACATTCGACACCGAGCCGGACAAGCGCGGCAAGGGTCCGAAAGCCGTCAACCTGTCGATCGGCTGAGCCGAGTTCGAGACAGCGTCGGACGGTCCCGTCGTGCAGGTCCGCTCCTTGTTGAGCGTACGATATTTGTGCCTTGCGCCATGCTTGATCGAATATCGACTGGTCCCATCCCGTCAATTTCGTTCAGCCCCCGTTCAGCCACGGTCGCCTATTAGCTTCGGTAAAGCCGGACCGCATCCCCCAAATTACCGGGCCGGCACGAAGGAGACCGACATGAACCGAATTTTCAAGACCACCATCCTGTCCGCCGCGATTGTTGCGACCACGCTCGCGACCTTGCCAGCGGCCAGCGCTGGTGACTGGCGTCACCGGCACCACCATCGTGGCAATGGCGATGCGATCGCGGCAGGCGTCCTTGGCCTCGCGGCCGGCGCCCTGATCGTTGGTGCGCTCAACAACCCGCAGCCCAGCTATTACGACCCCGGCTATGACGATTATGGTCGTTATCCACGGCCCGCCCCGGTGCGCCGCTACTACGCGGAACCGCGAGTCGTCTACAATGACGGCTATGCCGAGCCATGGACCCGTGGCTGGTATGAATATTGTTCGGATCGCTATCGCTCTTTCAACGCCCGCACCGGCACGTTCACCGGCTATGACGGCGAACAGCATTTCTGCACCGCGAACTGAGGCTTCCCTGCCCCCAAACAAACGCGCTGTCCGCCAGGCCAGCGCTTTTTGGTCGTAGGCATGCATAAAGGCAGGAGACCGATGCGCGTCGCGTGAGGCTCCTCAGCCGCAACGCGTTTTAAATCAGGAATGGATTGCTCCGGCGCTCCTCGCCGAAGCGGCCGCCGGGACCGTGGCCGCAGATGAAGCCGATGTCGTCGCCGAGCGGCAAAAGCTTGTCCTTGATCGAGGCGATCAGCGCGGCGTGGTCGCCGCCCGGCAGGTCGGTGCGCCCGACCGAGCCGCGAAACAACACGTCGCCGACATGAGCGAACTTAGCAGCACGATTGTAGTAGACGACATGGCCGGGCGCGTGGCCGGGGCAATGAAAGACTTCGAACGCGTGCTGGCCGAACGAGACGGTATCGCCTTCGCTGAGAAAGCGGTCGGGCACGCAATTGCGCACCGGATCGGTGATGCCGTAGTGTCTCGCCTGTTTCTCGAGATTGGCAAGCAACGGACGGTCGGCCTCATGCGGGCCGATGATCTCGACGCCGAGCGCCTCCTTCAGCTCCATGGCGCCGCCGGCATGGTCGATATGACCATGCGTGATCCAGATCGCGCCGGCGTTGATCGCATTGTCCTTGAGCACCGCCAGCACCTTCTCGATGTCGCCGCCCGGATCGACGACGACGCCTTGTCTGTCGTCCATGTCGAAGAGGATGGTGCAGTTTTGCTGGAAGGCCGTGACCGGCACGACGCCGGCGTTGAGCTGACCCATGATCGTCCTTTCGCTGTGTCGCCCCTGATGTAGATCCACACGCGAACGTCGTCCACCGCATCCGGCTGTCGCCACAACGCAAAAAAGAAATGGGCGGCCGAAGGCGCCCATGCAAAAGCCCGAAACCGCTAGGCTGACTTCTTCGTCGCATTCATGACCGCGCCGATGATGGCCGTCAGAATGGCGCCACCACCGGCACCGCCGAGGATGTTCTGCACATTCAGCGCGCTGCCCAATCCGCTCGTTGCCGCTGCGGCCGCAGCCGGATCGATCGTGCCACCGCCGAGCAGGCTGCCGAGGATGGCCGCACCGCCGACGCCGCCAAGGGCGCCGCCCAGGATTTTGGTAAGCTGCCCCACTGCCGCTGTCTTGAGCGCCGCGCCCACCGCCTGGCCACCGATGATACCCATAATCACCTGAACAATGATCGGAAGAAGCGTGTTCATGTCCATATTACCAGTCCCTCCATAGCTGCCAGCCTCCCGGGCCGACAGCATCATGAGACGCCGAATTGGACGAAAGTCAAATGCAGAAGTGCTTAAATAAAAGGGGCGGCCCGAAAACCGCCCCTACTTATAAAAAAAGCTGTGACTTTCGTTATTCTGCTGCGATTGCGTGCTTGGGTTGAACGGCTGCAGAATAGTCGTTCATCAGAGTCTTGGCAATTTCACCCACCTCGAATCGGTATGGACCGATCTCTGAAACGGGCGTCACCTCGGCCGCTGTTCCGGTGAGGAAGCACTGCTGAAAGCCTTCGAGCTCTTCCGGCATAATGGTGCGCTCGATCACCTCGAAGCCGCGATCCTTGGCAAGGCCAATCACAGTACGGCGGGTGATGCCGTCGAGGAAGCAATCGGGGGTGGGCGTGTGGATCTTGCCGTCCTTGACGAAGAAGATATTGGCGCCGGTCGCTTCCGCAACCTGGCCGCGCCAGTCGAGCATCATGGCGTCGGCATAGCCCTTGGCTTCGGCGGCATGCTTGGACATGGTGCAGATCATGTAGAGGCCGGCAGCCTTCGATTTCGACGGCGCGGTGCGCGGATCGGGGCGGCGCCATTCGGCCAGATCGAGACGGATGCCCTTCAGCTTCTGTGCCGGATCGAAATAGCTCGGCCACTGCCAGATGGCGATGGCGCAGTTGATCCGGCTGTTTTGCGCCGAAACGCCCATTTGTTCGCTGCCGCGCCAGGCGATCGGCCGGACATAGGCATCCTGGAAACCCTGCTTCTTCAACAGCGTGCGGCAGGCGTCGTCGATCTCGGCAACCGAATAGGGAATCTTGAAGCCGAGCAGGCGTGCCGATTCGTGCAGGCGCTCGCTGTGGTCGGTCAGCTTGAAAATCTCGCCGCCATAGGCGCGCTCGCCCTCGAACACCGCGCTGGCGTAGTGCAGGCCATGGGTCAGCACGTGGATCTTGGCGTCGGCCCATTTGACGAACTCGCCGTTCATCCAGATGAAGCCGTCCATTTGGTCAAAGGGAACGGATGCCATGGTAACCTCCCGCGGGCGGCCGCCCGCACATTATCGTTGCGCGTTTCTTGTCAGCCGCACCGGGCGGCCGGTATCTCGAAGCGTAGGCGGATATATAAGCTCTGGCAAACACAGGAAGTTCCGGAAAAACGGCCTTCCCTTGCCTTTTCGTTCGCAATCCGCCGAAAAGCTTGTCAAAAATTAGCATTGCCGGGAAATTACGTCAATAGTACTGACATAATTTCCCTTTCGCACGGAGAAAAGATGACAGATCGCAGCCACCCAGCCGGAAAACCGATCAGGACGGCGATCACCGACGAGGACGGCATCGACTTTGCCATCATCGAACTGTTCTTCTTCGCCTATCGCGATTTTACCTCCGATCCGGACCAGATCCTGTCCGACTATGGCTTCGGCCGGGCCCATCACCGGGTTCTGCATTTCGTCAATCGCAGGCCTGGCCTGACGGTCGCCGAACTCCTCGACGTGCTGAAGATCACCAAGCAGAGTCTGGCGCGCGTGCTCAAGCAGCTGATCGACACCGACCACATCGTCCAGCTGCAGGGCCCGCGCGACCGCCGCCAGCGCGAGCTCTATCCGACAGCCAAGGGCCGCGCTCTGGCACTGGCGCTGGCACGGCCACAGTCACGCCGCATCCATGCTGCATTGGAAGATGCCGGAGCCACCGAACGCACCTTGATCGAGCGCTTCCTGGAAGCAATGGTCAATCCGGAACTAAGAGCGCAGATCGACATTGTGCCCGCAAAAACGTCAGGGAAAAGCCATGGAGACCATTGAAAGGGTTGATCAACCGGCAGCACCGGACGACGACGCGCCGCATCTGCTGGTGATTGATGACGATACCCGTATCCGCAATCTTCTCAAACAATATCTGACCGAAAACGGCTTTCGCGTCACCGTTGCCGGAAATTCCGGCGAAGCGCGGCGCAAGCTCGCCGGCCTCGATTTCGATCTGCTCGTGCTCGATATCATGATGCCGGGCGAAACCGGTGTCGATCTGGCCAAGGCGCTGCGGGCAAGCAAGAACGTGCCGATCCTGATGCTTACCGCGCTCTCCGAGACCGACAGCCGGATTACCGGGCTCGAGGCCGGAGCCGACGACTATCTGCCGAAGCCTTTCGATCCCCGCGAATTGATCCTGCGCATCAACAACATCCTGCGCCGCGGCGGTCCGGCAACGACGCCCAAAGTCGAGCAACTGGTCTTCGGCCCTTACACGTTCCAGATCGCCAGGCGGGAGCTCAAGCGCGGCGGCGAGGCTCTGAAGCTGACCGACCGCGAGCAGGAGATCCTGGCGATCTTCGCGGCGCGGGCCGGCGAAACGATACCGCGTCATGAGCTTGTCGGCGACGAGTCCGATGTCGGCGAACGCACCATCGACGTCCAGATCAACAGGCTGCGCCGCAAGATTGAACGCGATCCGTCCAATCCGGTCTGGCTGCAGACCGTGCGCGGTATTGGGTATCGGCTCAGCGTGGAATAGACTGACGCCCACAGCCCCTTGTTGAGTGGCTGAAGATGAGCAAAAAGGGCGAATGGCGACCACGCAACTGGAACGGCCGGGAGATCGCGGCTTGAGCGCTCGCGCCACGCGGGCACTGAAGGCGGTGCCGCTCGCCTGGAAACGGTTCTGGCGCCTCGTTTCGCTTTACATGCCGAAGCGGCTCTATGCCCGCTCGCTGATCATCGTCATCGCACCGATGATCCTGCTGCAATCGGTCCTCGCCTTTGTCTTCATGGAACGCCACTGGCAGACCGTGACACAGCGCCTGTCGCAGGCCACGGTCCGCGACATTGCCGCAATCGTCGACCTGGTGGAAACCTATCCGAACGACGCCGACTACGCCAACATCATCCGCATCGCGCAGGATCGCATGCAGCTGAAGATCGACTTGCTTCCGCCCGATCCGCTGCCGGCGCCCGGTCCAAAGCCGTTCTTCTCGATCCTCGACGAAATTCTCTCGTCCGAGATCACCCATCAGATCAACCGTCCGTTCTGGATCGATACGGTCGGCAATTCCAATATCATCGAGGTCCGTGTCCAGCTCGAGGGCAAGGTGCTGCGCGCCTTCGTGCGCCGCAGCCAGGCCTATGCCTCGAACACGCACATTTTCCTGATCTGGATGGTCGGCACCTCGCTGGTGCTGCTGATGATCGCCATCCCTTTCCTGCGCAATCAGATCCGGCCGATCCTGACGCTGGCCGAGGCCGCCGAAAGTTTCGGCAAGGGCCGGCCGATGCCGCTCGATTTCCGTCCGCGCGGCGCCGAGGAGGTTCGCCGCGCCGGCTTTGCCTTCATCCAGATGCGCGAGCGTATCGAACGCCAGCTCGAACAGCGCACCGCCATGCTGACCGGCGTCAGTCATGATTTGAGAACCATCCTCACCCGCTTCAAGCTGCAGCTTGCGTTGACCGGGACCAAGGCCGACACCGAGGCGCTCGGCCAGGATATCGATGACATGCAGTCGATGCTGGAAGGCTATCTCGCGTTTGCCCGCGGCGAGGCGACGGAAGACGCCGGCCGTTTCAATCTTGAAGCCTATTTCGACAAGCTCGGCGAGGAGGCCACGCTGCGCAAACGCAAACTGTCGACCACGCTCGCCGGCGACCCAAATTTGCATGTGCGGCCCCACGCCTTTGCCCGGCTGTTGTCCAATGTCGTCGGCAACGCCTTCCGTTACGCCAAGACGGTGGAGATCAACGCCAACCACGGCCGCGGCTCGCTGCTCGTCACCATCGACGACGACGGTCCGGGCATTCCGCCAGAAAAGCGCGAGGACGTGTTCAAGCCTTTCGTGCGGCTTGACGAGGCCCGCAATCTCGATGCCAGCGGTACCGGCCTTGGCCTTGCCATCGCACGCGACATTGCCCGTAGCCATGGCGGCGACATCATGCTGGACAAGAGCCCGCTCGGCGGCTTGCGCGCCGTCATCAAGGTTCCGGCCTGATTAGAGCGACGTGCGTCCAATTGGACGCACAAAGTACGCTCTGATACTTTTGAACCTACGCATCGTGCTTTCCTGTGGTTGTAGACGGCCATCGGCTATGCCTTCATCGGGGCGTCATGAAACCATGCTGAAGAGCGCGCATGAAGCGCGTGATCCTGATTGATTCGGCCTTGCGGCCTCGCATCAAGGAAACCGACGACCTTTCAAGCAAAGGGCTGCTATGCGCATCCTGATGGTCACCGACGCCTGGCGCCCGCAAGTCAACGGCGTCGTCCACACGCTGGAACGGCTTTCGGAAACCCTCAAATCCTTCGACGTCGAGACGGACTTCCTGACCCCGAACATATTTCGCACCTTGCCCCTGCCGACCTACCCGGATATCCGGCTGGCGCTGACGAGGCCAGGCCACGTCGCGCGCCTGATCGAAGCGCGCAACGCCGATCATATCCATATCGTCACCGAAGGCCCGCTCGGGATCATGGCGCGGCGCTATTGCCGCAAGGCCGGCCGGCCGTTCACGACAAGCTATCACACGCGCTTTCCGGAATATCTGAGCGCGCGGCTGCCAATACCGGAAGCCTGGACCTATCGCTGGCTTCGCGATTTCCACAATTCCGGACAAGGCACACTGGTCGCCACACAATCGCTGGCGGACGATCTGGCGGCGCGCGGCTTCACCAAGCTCAGGCCATGGACGCGCGGCGTCGACACCGACCATTTCCGCCCGGACAAGCAGAAGGATCTGGGGCTCAAGCGACCGATCTTCCTCTGTGTCGGCCGCGTTGCGATCGAAAAGAACCTGGCCGCTTTCCTCGACCTGGATTTGCCCGGCAGCAAGGTAATCGTCGGCGAGGGACCGGAGTTGGCCGGGCTCAAGGCCAGATACCCCGATGCCCATTTCCTTGGCCACCGCCCGAACGACGAACTGGCCGAAATCTACGCCTCGGCCGATGTCTTCGTCTTTCCCAGCCGCACCGACACGTTCGGCAATGTCATCATCGAGGCGCTGGCCAGCGGCACGCCGGTCGCAGCCTATCCGGTGACCGGACCGATCGACATTGTCGGCGACGGCGTTGGCGGAGCGGTGTCGAACGATTTGCGTGAAGCCGCGCTCGCCGCGCTCCACGTCGACCGCGCCGAGGCGCGCCAACGGGCAATGCGCTATAGTTGGAAGGCCTGCGCGGAAATGTTCCTGGAGACGGTTGAAGAGGCGCTGGGCACCACGCGAAAACTAGCCGCCTGAGAAGGCCTTGCTAGAACAGTCGGCCACCGTCAGGCACCCTGCGTTCGATTGCGCCGAGGACGACAGCACCCTCCTCGTCGGGAAAGCCAAGCGTCAGCACTTCCGATATGAAGGGTCCGATCTGCCGCGGCGGAAAATTGACCACCGCGAACACCTGCCGGCCGATCAGCGTCTCGGGCGCATAATATTTGGTGATCTGCGCCGACGATTTCTTCACCCCGATCGCCGGGCCGAAATCGATCTTCAGCTTGATCGCCGGCTTGCGCGCCTGGGGGAACGGCTCGGCCTCGACGATCGTGCCGGCGCGGATATCGACCCGGTCGAAATCGGCGAAGCTGATCTCGGGCTTGCGCTGGCTGCTCGAACTCATTGAGGGTCAGGTCTGGCTCAGGCGTTTCCGTAGGTCTCGAACAGGACGCCGGCGAGCGCATCCTTGGCCGAGGTTCCCGACCAGACGACGAACTGGAACGCCTGGAAATAGCATTCGCAGGCTTCCAGAGCCGACGACAACAGCACCTCGACCTGCTGACTCGACGGCTCGACCCCGCCTGCGAGCAGCAGTGACTGGCGGAACATGATCGCGCCTTCCTGTTCCCAGAGGTCGAAATGGCCGAACAGCATCTGCTCGTTGATCAGCGAAAGCAGCCGCATCACTTCGAGCGCGCGCGCCTCCGGCACCTTGATGTCGAAAGCGCAAGCCAGATGCAGCGCCTCGAAATCCTCCATCCAGGAGAATGAGACGTGGTAGTCGGTCCAGCTTCCGGCAACCGAAATCGAAATCTCGTCGTCGCCGGCCCGCTCGAAGGACCAGTCGTTGTTGTGGGCCACCTGCTCGATAACATCAACGGGATGGATTTCGCGCGAGAATTCGAGTTCGAGAAGTTCCATGAATGCTTCCTGTCGTTCCTTCGCATCGGCCCGAAAATCGGTTCGATTTTCGAAAAGCACGACGCGAACGTTCAAAGTTCTAGAGCGTACTTTGTGCGTCCAAGTGGACGCACGTCGCTCTAGTGAGCGCCACACGCTCCGCGGGGGCACACACAACGAACAATCTTGTCTAGAACTCGGACGGCCGGGACTTCGTCAACGCAAAGAGCCCAGACCGGACCCCACCGCCCGGCGCATGACCCTGCTCCGAATCATGCAACAAATTCAGTCTATTGATCGGGAGTCGCGTGACCAGCCCAATTTTTCGCACTGCGTCATTCGCATGTGGAAAGCCGCTGTCACAAAGATTCACGCAATGCCGGTAAGCGATTCACGACAAAGCGCTTTTTGCGATTGTGCTTTGTGGAAAAGTTTAACGATTATTTTTTTGATCTGGGCTTTGCCGCAGCCGCAGGTGCGGCCTGTCCGGTCAGTTCGGCGAGCTTCGCCTCGAGCGCCTCGATGCGCGCAGCGAGACGGGTGTTTTCCTCCCTGGCCTTCGCCGCCATATCGCGGGCGGCCTCGAATTCTTCGCGCTGCACCAGGTCCATTGAGTTGAGAACGCGCTCGGCCTGCCCCTTGAAGGCGGTTTCCACTTCGCGGCGCACGCCTTGCGCGGCACCCGCAGCGTCGGTCATCAGCTTGGCGAATTCATCGAGAATGCGATTCGGTCCGGTCGACATGGCAAATCCTCGCTTGCTCGATTTGACGTAGTGGCGCGCGACGCGGAATGCAAGCATCCACGTCGCCTTGACCCCGCCAAAACCCTGCCGCATGGTCGCGCCCGAACATGATCGCAACCGGGAGATCCTGTTGAGCGAATATTTTATGCTGCCGTTGGCCGCCCTGCCCTTTCCCAATATCGACCCGGTCATCGTCAAGATCGGGCCGCTGGCGGTGCATTGGTATGGCGTCGGCTACATCGTCGGCATTCTCTTTGCCTGGTGGTATGCCAAGCGGCTCGTCACCAATGCAAGGCTCTGGCCCGGCGGCACCGGGCCCATGAAGCCCGATGATCTCGACGACTTCATCGTGTGGGCGGCCATCGGCGTGGTGCTTGGCGGGCGTGTCGGCTACGTGCTGTTCTACGACCTGCCACGTTACATCGCCCATCCGCTCGATATCCTTGCCGTCTGGCAGGGCGGCATGTCGTTCCACGGCGGGCTGCTCGGCGTCATTCTCGCCATGACGCTGTTTTCCTGGTCGCGCGGTATCCGCACATGGTCGCTGTTCGACGTGGTGGCGGCCGGCGTGCCGGTCGGCCTTGGCCTCGTCCGCATGGCGAATTTCATCAACTCCGAACTCTGGGGCAGGCCGACCGACGCGCCATGGGCCGTCGAATTCCCCAATGGCGGGCCATTTGCGCGCCATCCGAGCCAGATCTACGAGGCGCTGCTCGAAGGCCTGGTGCTGTTTCTGGTCCTGCGCTTCCTCACCCATTCGCGGCTCAAGCTGAAGACACCGCGCTTCGTCGGCGGCGCCTTCATCGCCGGCTACGGTCTCTCACGCATTTTCGTCGAATTCTTCCGCGAGCCCGATCAGCAGCTCGGCTACCTCCTCGGCACTGGCTGGCTGACGATGGGCATGGTGCTGTCGCTGCCGATGCTGCTGGCCGGCATCTGGGCGATGGCGACGGCAAAGCCGGTTACACAGCCACAGCCGGTATGACCCGACTGAAAGCCCGCATCGTCGAGCTGATCGGTGCGGCGGGGCCGATCCCCGTCAACCAGTATATGGCACTTTGCCTGTTCGATCCGCGGGACGGCTACTATACAACGCGCGAGCCGTTCGGAGCTGCCGGCGACTTCGTCACCGCGCCGGAAATCAGCCAGATGTTCGGCGAGCTGGTCGCTGTCTGGCTCTACGAAGCCTGGCTGGCGAACGGCCGGCCAATGCCGGTCACCATCGCCGAGATCGGCCCCGGCCGCGGCACATTGATGAAGGACATGCTGCGCACGCTTTCGCGGCTCGATCCGGCGCTGACCGCCGGCGCATCGTTCGCCATGATCGAAACCAGCCTGAGGCTTGCAGATGTCCAGAAGCAAACGCTTGCCGCCACGCCTACCGCGATCGGCTGGCACGAAAGCATCGAGACGCTGCCACAGACCCCGCTTTTCATCGTCGGCAATGAATTGTTCGATGCGGTGCCGATCCGCCAGTTCGTCCGTGCCGGAACAGGCTGGCGCGAACGGATGATCGGCCTCGATGACGCTGACGAATTGCACTTCTTCGCCGGCGCCGGCTCGGTCGATCCGACGCTGTTGCCGGACGATGCCGAAAACGCGCCACAGGGCGCGATCGTCGAGGTCGCGCCGGCCCGAGCCGCGCTGATGGCGACCATCGCTGAGCGATTGGCCCGGCTCGGTGGCGCCGGCCTGTTCCTCGACTATGGTTATTTCCGGCCAGGGATCGGCGACACGTTGCAGGCCTTGCGCAAGCACGATCACGAAGATGTGCTGGCCAATCCGGGAGAAGCCGATCTCACCGCCCATGTCGATTTCGCCGCCCTTGCCGCGATTGTGCGGGCGCATGGCCTCGTTGCCCATCTCTCCACGCAAGGCGAATTCCTGGTGGAAATGGGCCTTCTCGAACGCGCCGGCCAGCTCGGCGCCAATGCCGATGAGGCTGCTCGCGAAAAGATTGCAGGCGAGGTCGAACGCCTCGCCGGTCCGCAAGCCATGGGCGACCTGTTCAAGGTGCTTGCCGTCCTGCCTGCCGGCATCGCCGTTCCGCCCTTTGCAACGGCGGATTGACTTTTCGCTGCCGCCTCTCCCACTCTCCCAATTTCCGACTGTCGCCCGTTTTGGACGTCGCCGATCTTTGGACTGTAGCCCATCTTGGAATGTCGCCGATTTTTGGACTGTCGCTTGACGAAATCGCCCACACGGACAACAACGCCGCCATGCTGAATCAGACCAAACCGGATCCCGTTCGGTCGCCCTTGCTGGAAAAGGCGCGGGCGCAAGGCATTCGCCACGGCTATTTCACCCGCCTCGGCGGCGTCTCCAGCGGCATCTATCGGGGCCTCAACATCGGCACCGGCTCGAGCGACGACCAAACGCGGGTAGCCGAGAACCGCCGCCGCGTCGCCGACTGGATGGGCGTGCCGGCGAGCCATCTCTTGACCGCCCACCAAATCCATTCGCCCGACGTCGTCATCGTCAGGGAGCCTTTTCCCGGCGTGCGGCCGAAGGCCGACGCCGTCGTCACCGACCGGCCAGGCATTGCAGTCGGCGCCTCGACCGCCGATTGCGGACCGGTGCTGTTCGCCGATGCCGAGGCGCGTATCATCGGCGCAGCCCATGCCGGCTGGAAGGGCGCCTTTTCGGGCGTGCTGGAAAACACCATTGCCGCGATGGAGGGCCTCGGCGCCCGGCGCGAGCGCATCGTTGCGGTTCTCGGTCCGTCCATCGGCCCCAAAAACTACGAGGTAGGACCGGAATTCGTCGCCCGCTTCGTCGAGGCCGATGCCAACAACATCGGCTATTTCGCGCCGTCCGCGAAGTCGGGACATGCAATGTTCGACCTCCACCTCTATACGGTCGATCGGCTGACTCGAGCCGGCGTCACCGCCGATGGGCTCGGCCGCTGCACATACGCCGAGGAGGATCTGTTCTATTCCTACCGGCGCAGCACCCATCGCAAGGAGCCGGATTACGGGCGGCAGATTTCGGCAATCGTTTTGGAGACTGAATAATGGCGCTGCATTTCGAACGGTCGGAATTTGACGCGCGGCGCGATCGGCTGATGATCGAGATCGCCGAGAAGAAGCTCGATGCCGTCCTGCTGTTTGCGCAGGAGAGCATGTACTGGCTGACCGGCTACGATACGTTCGGCTTCTGCTTCTTTCAGTGCCTGGTGGTGAAGGCAGACGGTTCGATGATCCTGCTCACGCGCTCGGCCGATCTGCGCCAGGCGCGCCACACCTCGATTATCGACAACATCGTGCTGTGGACCGATCGCGACGGCGCCAATCCGGCGATCGACCTGCGCAATTTGCTCAACGATCTCGACCTGCTCGGCGCCCGCATCGGAGTCGAATACGACACCCACGGCCTGACCGCCTACAATGGCCGGCGCCTGGACGAGCAATTGCAGACCTTTGGCCAGATCGCCGACGCGTCCGGCATCGTCAGCCGGCTGCGCCTGTTCAAGAGCCCGGCCGAGATCGCCAAGGTGGAAAAGGCCGCAAATCTCGCCGACGACGCGCTGGATGCGGCCCTGCCGCTGATCAAGCAGGGTGGCGACGAAGCCCTGATCCTTGCTGCCATGCAGGGCGCGATCTTTGCCGGCGGCGGCGATTATCCGGCGAACGAGTTCATCATCGGCTCTGGCGTGGACGCGCTGCTTTGCCGTTACAAGGCCGGCCGTCGCAAGCTGAGCAAGAACGACCAGTTGACGCTCGAATGGGCCGGCGTCTTCCACCACTACCATGCTGCGATGATGCGCACGGTGCTGACCGGCAAAGTGTCGAAACGTCACCAGGAGCTGTTCGATGCCGCGCGCGCCGCACTTCTGGCCGTCGAAAAGGTGATGACGCCCGGAAATACCTTCGGAGACGTGTTCGACGCGCATGCCCGCACGCTCGAGGCGCACAACTTGACCAAACACCGGCTCAACGCCTGCGGCTATTCGCTCGGCGCCCGCTTCACCCCATCATGGATGGACATGCCGATGTTCTATCAGGGCAATCCCGAACCCATCGCGCCAAACATGACGCTGTTCGCCCACATGATCATAATGGACTCCGAAACCGAGACGGCAATGACGCTCGGCCGTACGTATCTGACGACCGAATCGCAGCCGAAACCGCTGTCCCGCCATGATCTCGACTTGATTGTGCAATGAATCCATAATGGTAAGAATGCAAGGGGCGTTCATCGCCAGGGAGTTTTGAGGCAAATGAGGCGATCGCATGTGACGACCGTGTCATTGCTCGCGGCGCTGACGCTGGCCGCCTGCACCAACGCGAAGGACGTTCTCGAACCCTCCGCCATCGCCTCGCAGTCGACACAGGCCGTACCAACGACCGGAACCGGCACGGCTGCAACGCCCACCACACCTGCAACGACCGCCCATCCTTCCGCAACGGCACAGCCTTCCGCCCCCTCGCAGCCCGCAAAGAGCGCCGCCGTCATCGCACGAACCCGCCTGCAGGTAGCGCCGATCGTCGGCGCCTCGGTGGAAGCGGCGACACCGCTGACCGCGGAGCTTCAGACGCGAGCCAAGCAGCGCGGCATCACCTTGGCCGGTAGCGCCGGCCAGACCCCTACGCACGTGCTGAAGGGCTATTTCTCGACGATGTCGGAAGGCAAGGACACCACCGTCATCTATGTCTGGGACGTCTATGACCCGGCAGGCAACCGGCTGCATCGCATCAACGGCCAGCAGAAGGCGCCCTCGGCCAATGGTGGCGAAGGCTGGGCTGCGGTGATGCCGGAGACCATGCAGGCGATCGCCGACCAGACGATTGACCAGTTTGCCACATGGCTTGGCGGCCAAGCGGGGTGACTGGCGGGCTGATATGTTGCCGGCTTCCCTCGTCGTAGACGCTTATTGAGATTAGCCTGCGGATTCCGCTCACGACGCTTGCAATACCGGCACGGGCCGCTAAAAGCCCCGACTAAGGGGCTCAAGAGAGTCTGCCAGAGTCTCCATACTTCACCAGGAACGGTGCATGAAGCTTTTCGCGGGCAATTCCAACAGGGTGCTGGCCGAAGCGGTCGCCCGCTATCTCAACATCCCGCTGGGCAAAGCCAGCGTCAGGCGCTTCGCCGATCAGGAAATCTTCGTCGAGATCCAGGAGAATGTGCGCGGCGAGGATGTCTTCATCCTGCAGTCCACCTCGTTCCCGACCAACGATCACCTGATGGAACTGCTCATCATGATCGATGCCTTTATGCGCTCGTCGGCCAAGCGCATCACGGCGGTCATTCCCTATTTCGGCTATGCCAGGCAAGATCGCCGCGCCTCGGGCCGCACGCCGATCTCGGCCAAGCTGGTCGCCAACATGATCACGCGGGCGGGCGTCGATCGCGTCTTGACGCTGGATCTCCACGCCGGCCAGATCCAGGGCTTCTTCGATATCCCGACCGACAACCTGTTCTCGGTGCCGGTCATGGCCCGCGACGTGAAGGCGAAATATAAGCAGCTTGCCAATGTCATGGTTGTGTCGCCGGATGTCGGTGGCGTGGTCCGCGCCCGCGCGCTGGCCAAACGCATCGATGCTCAACTCGCCATCGTCGACAAGCGTCGCGAGCGCCCCGGTGAATCGGAAGTCATGAACGTCATCGGCGACGTGCGCGGCAAGGATTGCCTGCTGATCGACGACATCATCGATTCGGGCGGCACCTTGTGCAATGCGGCCGATGCACTGCTTGCCGGCGGCGCCACCAGCGTCACTGCCTACACCACCCATGGCGTTTTGTCGGGCGGCGCCATCGCGCGCATCGGCGCCTCGAAGCTGCAGGAACTGGTCATTACCGATTCCATCCAGCCGACCCAGGCGGTGCTCGACGCCAGCAACATCCGCGTCATCTCTATCGCCGACCTGATGGGTGAGGCGATCTCGCGCACGGCGACCGAGGAATCGGTATCGAGCCTGTTCGACTGAAATCTGCCAGCGCTACAGCGCCGCGCGTCCAGTGGACGCGCAAAGGACGCTGTAGCATTTTGATTTTGCGCATGGTCCCCAGCGAAATCGGTTCCGATTTCGCTGAAGCGAACCGAAGGTTCGGGTCATGCGTTACCCGTTCGACACCCTGATATTGTCCCTTGACCCTCGCATATAGCCCCGCGGCGATGCTCCCAGCATACGCTTGAACATGGTGATGAAGGCCGGCACGCTGTCATAGCCGAGGTCGAACGCCACCCTTGTGATCGGCTCGCCATCGGCCAGCCTCGGCAAGGCCGCGAACAGGCAGGCCTGCTGGCGCCATGTCGACAGCGACAATCCGGTCTGGCGATGAAAGGCGCGGGTGAAGGAACGGCGGCTCATGCCGACGATATCGGCCCATTCGTCGATTGTCGCGTGCGGCGAGGGTGCTGCGACGAAGCGCCGGCACAGTGCCGCAAGCTTTGGATCTGAAGGAAAAGGCAGGCCGAGCGGCCGTTCCGGCAGGTTCGGGATTTCATGCAGCAGGAGGCTCATGATCAGCCCGCCGCGCCCTTCCAGCTCGGCGCCCTGCGGCAGCTTTTCCGATTCCACGATCAGGCTGTGCATCAGATCTGTAATGCCGACGACGCGCAGCCCATGCGGCAGCCCCGCAATGGCGTCCGGCATCACATAGACCGAGCGCATGCTGACGTCGCCAAGCATCTCGACGGAATGCTCGGTGCCCGCGGGAATCCACATGGCATGATCGGGAGGCACCATCCAGCGGCCATGCCGCGTCGTCACCAGCACGACGCCGACAAGCGCATGCAGCAACTGACTGCGACTGTGACGGTGCTGCGGCACGTGGTAGCCGTCGGGATATTCGGTCGGCAGGGCCACCGCTGGCCCGACGGCCTGCTCCAGCCACTGCCAGCGGCGCTCATGCAACTGCCCGAGGTCGGCAAGCTGGCCGAGATCGGTGTCGCCCACTTTGAAGATTTCATTGCCACGCGGCATTGAGTAATGGCCCACTCGCGAAACTATTGGACCAAACCACGAAAGAAGTCGCCCGGCAAGTGACTTATAAGGCAACCCGGCTATGAGGCTGCCTGCGCGAGCGCCCGCCAAAAAGACCACGGAGCATGCCTTGACCGATACGACAGCCACCACCGCCGCCACGCCTGCGACGGCCAGCCACACTTCGGCGCAAGCGACGGCCTTTAGCGTCATTCTTGCGGTGAGCTTCTGCCATTGTGTCAACGACATCATGCAGTCGCTGCTCTCGGCCATCTATCCGCTGCTGAAAGACAATTACGGTCTCGATTTCTGGCAGATCGGCCTTTTGACGTTCACCTTCCAGGTGACGGCCTCATTGCTGCAGCCGCTGATCGGCATGGTCACCGACAAGCGGCCGATGCCCTATTCGCTGCCCTACGGCATGGCGTCCTCGCTGATCGGCCTGATCGTGCTGGCCTATGCCGGACACTATTGGCTGCTGCTGATCGGCGCGTCGCTGATCGGCATCGGCTCGGCGATCTTCCACCCGGAATCCTCGCGCATCGCCCGCTTCGCCTCGGGCGGCAGGTTCGGCCTGGCGCAATCTCTGTTCCAGGTCGGCGGCAACTTCGGCCAGGCCATCGGGCCGCTGCTGGCTGCCTTCATCGTCGTGCCTTTCGGCCAGACCAGCATAGCGTGGTTTGCCGTCGGATCGCTGATCGGTATCATCGTGCTGTGGCGGGTCGGCGGCTGGTACAGCCGCCTGCGCGCTTCGCTCGCCAACCACAAAGCGGCCGGCTTCGTCTCGCCCTTCCCGCGCCGCAGGGTGATGGGCGCGCTGGCGGTGCTGACCTTGCTGGTGCTGACCAAGAACGCCTACGTTGCCAGCCTCGCCAGCTACTACACCTTCTACGCCATCGATAAATTCGGCGTTTCGGTGCAGATGTCGCAGGTCATGCTGTTCCTGTTCCTCGGCGCCTCGGCGCTGGGCATCCTGCTCGGCGGCCCGTTCGGCGACCGCTACGGACAGAAGGCGATGATCTGGTTCTCGATCGTCGGCGTGCTGCCTTTTACGCTGGCTCTGCCCTACGCCAATTTCGAATGGACGATGATCCTGACCGTGCTGATCGGCCTGATCCTGTCCTCGGCATTCTCGAACATCGTCGTCTTCGCCCAGGAACTGGTGCCGGGCCGCGTCGGCATGATAGCCGGCATCTTCTTCGGCTTCGCCTTCGGCATGGGCGGCATCGCCGCTGCCGTGCTCGGCGTTGTCGCCGACATGAAAGGCATCGACTTCGTCTTTCAGATCTGCTCCTACCTGCCCCTGCTCGGACTGCTGACGGTTTTTTTGCCGAACATGAAGGAAGCTAGGAAGCTGAAAGCCAGCGCTGCGACCAGTGATAGGTCGGGTTGAACATCGGCTTTGACCTGAAGCCGGCGTCATATCTTCCACGACGCGAACGGCAGATCTGCGCCTCATTGTCGCCGTTTAGGGCAGTGGTTGACGATCCCGGAAGAAGCTGACATCCGTGTTGACGTGCGCGGCCAGCCTTTCAAAATGTCGTCGTCTGGTGGTTTGCGGGCGGTTTCTGTACCCAAGGGCCAACAAAACTGCCCGTGCCACCGCCGCCCGGCCGTTCCTTAACTGCGCTTTGCTGGGACCACCAGCCGCGTCAATGGAGCCGCCATTTCGGCGTTTACTTCACCGTGATGCTCATACCGCTGAGATCTGCGTTGACTTGCAGGCCTACCTGCTTGCCTGAGAGTTCGAGTTGGGCGCCCTTGTCATTGGTCATGACGATCACCTGGGCCCCTTTGCCGAGCGCGCCGCCACCGCCTGCTGCACCGTACACCCCCGTCACATCTCGGGCGCGGCGAATGTGGCGCACGGTACCTCGGAAATAGGTCTTAGAGGCCCCGAAGGCGAGGCCGCCCGAGATGCCGCCGACCGAGATGGGATATCGGCGACCATGGAAGGTCAGTGTGCCCTCGCCTCCGGCGCCACCGATGAAGAAGGCCGCCTTGTAGACGGTGAAGCGGATCGTACCACTGTCGGCATGCGCGGCGCTGGCAAAGCTAACTCCCGCGACGGCGATGACGGCAACCGCGACTGAACGAAATCTGGACGAAATCTTCATGATGAGAACTCCTTAAGATTGCCGCTTCCGCAGCCTGCCGGGCACGTCAGCGTCGGATCAAAATCATAGCTGAACAGTCTCGCCCGTCATTAGTTCCAAGCACGCGGCCTGAATCCGGCTGGAGAAGACAGGTGGTATATCCACGGAATTGACCGAACCAGGTTCTAGGTTAACGAGCACCAGCCGCGCAGAACGTGCGCCTCGCCCGCTTGCTGGTCGACGTGTTTCCGGAGATCGTTCAGGTCCTTCGGCCGCCAGTCCTGAGCTTGAATGTACAGCAGCCGGTACGCCAGTTGCGGTCGTCAGCCGCTCTCGTAGTTCATGCCGTCGACATCAAGGCTTGAGGTCAGCCACTCGGGAAAACCACCTTCGAACCGGCGTGAGGCCCAGCCTCGCGCCCTCAAAATTGCCAGCGCGTCGGCGGAGAGAACGCACTGGACACCACGGCAATAGGCGACGACGACCTTCTCTCGTGGAAGCTCCGCAAGTCGTTCCTCCAGCTCACCCACGGGAATGTTGATCGCACCCGGCAAATGCCCCGCCGCGTATTCCTCCTGCGGCCGGACGTCGAGCAGTACGATTTCGTCGTCCCGCATGCGGCGCACGAGCTCCTCGCGCGAGATGTTCTCCAGCCTGTCCGGCCGGCTCATGGTGTCATTGATAAGTTCGCGGATTTGCTCGCGCCTATGGTTCGCAAGGCTTCGCAGGGCCGCGAGCACGTTTTCGATCGGGCCATCGGCCAAACGATAGAGCACGCGTTTCCCGTCTCGCCGGGTCTGCACCAAGCCGGCCCGCTTGAGGTGTTGAAGATGCTGCGACGTGTTGGCCAATGCGATCCCGGAAAGCTGCGTCAGCTGCTCCACGGCGAGTTCGCCGTCGGCAATGTGGCGGAGAAGAACCAGCCGATGTGGATGTCCCAGCGTGCGGGCGAGATCCGCTATTTCGTCAAAGATCGGATGATGGACACCTGCGTTTTTCATATCGCAGACCTACCATGAATCTATCAATCAATCAATGCATTGAACGAGAGGTTTAAGTCGGCTAGTGTCTGACGCCCAAGACAGCAGCATGGACAGGACAGGAGCATAGAAATGAACGAGCAGTTGGAGTTCGTTGTCCGCGCAGCCGCGATCGGAGCGGGCGCGACGGCGGTGATGGATCTTTGGGGACTGTTTCTGAAGCGCGCGTTCGCGATTCCGCCGCTTGATTATGCCTGGGTCGGCCGCTGGATCGGGCATTTTCCGCGAGGCCGTTTCGCGCATGCAGATATCGCGCAGGCTCCCCGAATTCCAGGCGAAACGCCGATTGGATGGGTAGCGCATTACGCGATCGGCATCGTCTTTGCTGCATTGCTGATGGGAGTATGGGGCATCGACTGGGCACGATATCCGACATTGCTTCCCGCCCTTCTTGTCGGCATGTCTACTGTCGTCGCCCCATTCTTCCTAATGCAGCCAGCTTTTGGAGCCGGAATTGCAGCCTCGAAAACTCCCAACCCACACACTGCGCGTCGGCGCGGCCTCATGACTCATCTGTCCTTCGGGGTCGGGCTGTATGTCGCTGCGTTGCTTTCGGCACTCCTGTTTCCGGTCTGACACTGATTGGATGCGGTCGGCTTTCAAGCGCGATCCAAATGTCTGAAAGTGAGGCGCAAAGCCGAAGTTCGAAGTAAGACACTGCCCACTCGCCTTTGGCTTGCACCTCGTCCCACCTTCCGCTATAGAGCCGCCACCCGCGTAGACACCCTTGGAGGCAACGCGGCGGAAGGCTGTCCGGCCTCACGTGATCCCAAAATAGATTTTGGACCAGATCATGTAAGGCCATGACGGCTTTCGACGTTTACGGCCCAGGCATCTCGCCGGCCGCGAACGCTCCAGAACAACGCGAAAGGAAATGCCATGAGCGATACTTACGAGCTCAAGGCCGAAGCGCGCGAACAGGTCGGTAAGGGGTCCGCCCGTGCAGTTCGCCGCAACGGTAAAGTGCCTGCAGTAATCTACGGTGACAAGCAGCCTCCCCTGGCGATTGCGCTGACCTACAAGGACATCTACTACAAGATCCATGGCGGCGGGTTCCTGACCACGATCGCCACGATCGATGTCGATGGCAAGAAGATCCAGGTCCTGCCCAAGGACTACCAGCTCGACCCGGTCAGGGATTTTCCGGTCCATGTCGACTTCCTGCGCATCGGCAAGGACACCGAAGTCAATGTCGACGTGCCGGTCCACTTCATCAACGAGGACAAGTCGCCCGGCATCAAGCGCGGCGGCGTGCTCAACATCGTGCGTCACGAGGTCGAGTTCCACTGCCCGGCCAATTCGATCCCGGAGTTCATCACCGTCGATCTCACCGGCACCGATATCGGCGATTCGATCCACATCTCGGCAATCAAGCTGCCGGCCGGCGTCAAGCCGGTGGTCTCCGACCGCGACTTCACTGTCGCGACCATTGCCGGCTCCTCGGCGATGAAGCCGGAGGCGGCAGAAGAGACGGCCGAAGCGGCGGAACCTGAAGAGGCTCCAGCCGACGAAGAGAAGTAATCCCTTCCCGCCTAGTGTGGCGAATCCGAAATTCGCATCACTTTGGAGCAGCGCACCGGGCGAATTTCGGATTCTAAGGCCACACTGGCAACCATGAAGTTCTAGTGTGGTTTTTGGATTTGAAGTTCCTGAACGCTGATGCCGTCAAAGTGGCAGGAACTTCAAATCCACCACACTAGAGGTGACGATGCTGCTGTTTGCAGGCCTCGGCAATCCGGGCGCGAAATACGCCAACAACCGGCACAATATCGGCTTCATGGCGGCGGACGCAATCGCCCGCCGCCATTCCTTTTCGCCCTGGTCGAAAAAGTTCCAGGGCTTGATCGCCGAAGGCACGCTTGCCGGCGAAAAAATCATCCTGATCAAGCCGCAGACCTTCATGAATCTGTCCGGCCAGTCGGTCGGCGAAGCCCTGCGCTTTTACAAGCTCGACGTCTCGGCGCTGACCGTCTTTTATGACGAGATCGACCTTGCCGCCGGCAAGGTGCGGGTCAAGGTCGGCGGCGGTTCCGGTGGCCACAACGGTATCCGCTCGCTCGACCAGCATGTCGGCAAGGATTTCCGCCGCGTGCGCATTGGCGTCGGCCACCCCGGCGTCAAGGAAATGGTGCATGGCCATGTGCTTGGCGATTTCGCCAAAAGCGACCGCGAGTGGCTGGACGTGCTGCTCGACACCATCGCCGACGCTGCCGGACTGCTTGCCAAGGGCGACGACAATTCCTTCATGAATCGCGTGACGCTGGCCCTGCGCGACAAGCTCATGCCGACGGGCGACGACGACCGCCCGCCACCCAAGGCGCCGAAAGCACAAAGCCACGTTCGCCAGGCGCGGCCGCAGCAGCCGGCGGCCAAGCTGCCCGAAACCGGCCCGATGGCCGCCATGCTGAAGAAGCTGTTTGGCGGCAAGGGTTGAGCCTGGCCACGGATCGGGCTGCAGGGCTTGACGTTCGTCACCCCTTTCGCCCATAGCCCTCATCAAATTTCGATTTCCCGATAGGACCGGATAAAAATGGGTTTCAAATGCGGCATCGTTGGCTTGCCCAACGTCGGCAAGTCGACGCTTTTCAACGCGCTGACCAGGACGGCGGCGGCGCAGGCCGCCAACTATCCGTTCTGCACCATCGAACCGAACACCGGCGAGGTGGCGGTGCCCGACCCGCGCCTGCAGAAGATCGCGGCGATCGGCAAGTCGAAGGAGATCATCCCGACCCGCATCTCCTTCGTCGACATCGCCGGCCTGGTGCGCGGCGCCTCGAAGGGCGAAGGGCTGGGCAACCAGTTCCTGGCCAATATCCGCGAGGTTGACGCCATCGTCCACGTGCTGCGCTGCTTCGAGGATGGCGACATCACCCATGTCGAGGGCCGCATCGATCCCGTTGCCGACGCCGAGACCGTCGAGACCGAGCTGATGCTCGCCGACCTCGACAGCCTCGAGCGCCGCATCGTGCAGTTCCGCAAGCGCGCTTCCGGCAAGGACAAGGAGGCGCTGACCGTGCTGCCGATGATGGAAGCCGCTCTCGAACTCCTGCAGGCCGGCAAGCCCGCCCGCATCCTGCTCAAAGGTATCTCCGCGGAGGATCTGCGCATCCTGCAGGGGCTGAACCTTTTGACCTCGCACCCTGTGCTCTATGTCTGCAATGTCGCCGAGGCCGACGCCGCCACCGGCAACGCGCATACCAAGGCGGTCGAACAGATGGCTGCCGCGCAAGGCGCCCGCACCGTGGTGATTTCCGCGGCGATCGAAGCCGAGGTCGCGCAGCTCAGCGACGAAGAGGAAATGGAATTCCTCGCGACGCTGGGCCTCGATGAGCCTGGCCTGAACAAGGTGATCCGCGCCGGCTATGAGCTGCTACAGCTCATCACCTATTTCACCGTCGGCCCAAAGGAGACACGCGCCTGGACCGTGCACAAGGGCGCCAAGGCGCCACAGGCGGCAGGCGTCATCCATACCGATTTCGAGCGCGGCTTCATCCGCGCCCAGACCATCGCCTACAACGACTTCGTCACGCTGGGCGGCGAAGTGGCGGCCAAGGAAGCTGGCAAGGCGCGCGACGAAGGCAAGGAGTATGTCGTCCAGGACGGCGACATCATGCTGTTCAAGTTCAACACCTGAGCTGACCGACGGCACGCCGGAAGCCATCACGGCCGCCGCTGCGATCACAGCCCTGTGCACGCCGCACGGGCCGTTTCCGCGCGGCTTGACTGCCTGCAATGCCCGGTCTAAGGGGCGTCTGCACCGGCCCGTGCCTTCGTCGAAAGCGCCTGTCCCGTGCAATCCGAAACGACGCGCCCGCTCGAACCCATCCTTTTGGCCTTAGCAAGGGAGACCCGGTGATGATCAAGGCATTCGTCGTGGACAATGATCGCCTGCGCCTCGCCGACGATCTCTTGGCAAACAGCGACAAGGTCGTCTGGGCCGATCTTCTGAACCCGACAAAGGAAGAGGAAGCGGCCATCGAGGCCTGGCTCGGTGTTGCCATTCCGACGCGCGAGGAGATGGAGGAGATCGAGATTTCCAGCCGCCTTTACGTCGAGGACGGCGCCTATTTCATGACCGCCATTCTGCCGGCCCAGACCGAGGCCGACGATCCCCTGATGTCGCCGGTCACCTTCGTGCTGGCCGGCAACAGGCTGATCACCGTGCGCTATCACGAACCGAAGGCCTTCAAGACGTTTCCGCTGCGCGCCGAGAAGGTGGCGACCGGCTGCACCAGCGGCGACACCATCCTGATCGGCCTGCTGGAGGCGATCGTAGACCGCCTCGCCGACATTCTGGAGCGCGCCGGCCGCGACATCGAGACGATCTCGCGCGACATATTCGAGGCACGCTCGACCAAGGTTTCCAAGCGCAACCGCGACTTCCAGGAATTGCTCAAGGCGATCGGCCGCAAGGAGGACATCGCCTCCTCGATCCGCGACAGCCTGATTTCACTGCAGCGGCTCGCCGGTTTTCTCGCCCACGCCTCAACCCAGACCAAGATGAGCAAGGACATCCGCGCGCGCATCAAGACCTTGTCGCGCGATGTGCTGTCGCTCGCCGACCACGCCACCTTCCTGTCGCAGAAGATCAACTTCCTGCTCGACGCGACGCTCGGCATGATCTCGATCGAGCAGAACGCCATCATCAAGATCTTCTCCGTCGCCGCAGTCATCTTCCTGCCGCCGACGCTGGTCGCTTCGATCTACGGCATGAATTTCGACATCATGCCCGAGCTCAAATGGCACCTCGGCTATCCCTTCGCCATCGGCTTGATGATCGTGTCGGCGATCCTGCCTTTCTGGTATTTCCGCCGCCGCGGCTGGTTGTAGCTTCTATTCCGTTGGGCGCGATGGCCTGGCGCACCAGAAATTACTTGACCAAATTGCGCCCTGCCTGCATCCGGGAACCCCGATCCGTGGCGATCGTACAAACTTGAACCGGATTCCAGACCATGACCGGAAAGACCTGGGCCTATGAGGATTTCGTCGAGGGCGCCTCGCTCGACCTCGGGACGAAGCTGGTGAGTGCGGCCGAGATCATCGAATTCGCGCAAGAGTTCGATGCGCAGCCGATGCATCTCGACGAGGCGGCGGGCAAGGCCAGCATCCTTGGCGGGCTGTCGGCCTCCGGCTGGCATACTTGCGCGATGTTCATGCGCATGCTGTGCGACGCCTTCCTGCTGGACTCGACCTCGCAAGGCGCCCCCGGCGTCGACCAGGTCCGGTGGAAGAAGCCGGTGCTGGCCGGCGACATCTTGCGCGGCAACACCACCGTCCTTGCCAAGCGCCTGTCCAGGTCCAAGCCCCAGCTCGGCCTCGTCACCCTGCGCAGCGAGCTTTTCAACCAGCGTGGCGAAGGCGTCTTCGAACTCGAGAACACCGTCATGTTCCTGACGCGAGGGGCCAGCGCGTGAGCCTCGACGAGTTCTTCTGCATCGGCGTCACCGTCACGCTTGGGTCGCATACATTCGAACCCGAGGCGATCAAGGCGTTCGCCAGGAAATACGATCCGCAGATATTCCACCTCGACGAAGAGGCGGCGAAGAAGAGCGTATTCGGCGGCCTGTGCGCGTCGGGCTGGCACACAGCTGCAACCTGGATGAAATTGAACCTCGAGGCCGGCGTGGAGGCGGGGGGCGCCCGCTGGGTCGGCGCAGGACCCGCACCCGAATTCGGCCCCTCGCCCGGTTTCAAGAACCTCAAATGGCTGAAGCCCGTCTATGCCGGAGAAACCGTGACCTTCACCCGCACAGCGCTTGCCCATCGCCCCATCATGTCACGGCCGGGCTGGCGGCTGCTCACGCTTCGCTCGGAGGCCTTCGATTCGACCGGCGACAAGGTCATCGAGTTCGAAAGCGCCGTGCTGGTGAAGATGGGGTGAACAGATTTCTTCCCTTTTTCCTTCTCCCCTTGTGAGGCCTTTGCACAGAATCTGATTGGTGATTCTGTAGTGTTGGTCACTACGGGAGATTCGCGG
>NZ_JBSPTO010000040.1:0-33804 GCF_053850215.1 Mesorhizobium sp. f-mel | reverse complement strand
TCCGCCGAGTGCTCACACTACTTCAAAAACTCCGGCTATGACCGAAACTAATCTCATCCCGCTCTAGCGACTTTGCCGCCGCCCACCTCCATCTTGAACGAGCCTGCCACTATTTGCGCGGCGATGACGAGACGAGCCGCACGGCTCGTGCGGCTCTGGATATCCTGATTGATGCAATTACCGCAGCCCAGTACAAGCGTCCGCCCGCAGACGTGGTGGAATTTCCCAGAGCGGCAACGCAGCGATAGTCGGCGAACCGGCCAGGAGGGCCTACGAAACCAGCCGATCGATCGCCTGCGTCAGCAGGCGATTTCCCTCGGGACCGGAGAGGTCAAGCGTCTGATCCCTCCGCTGTGCATTTCGAACCCGAACCGCACTCTTATGCCTCTGTTGCTGGAGTTGAGGCGAACGTATTCTCGTTGCGGTCCAATGTCTGAAATTTTCTCGGGGAGGAGATTGCGATGGCTGAGGCAGCACGTCACGACGCTTGGCAGGCCGGGGATAGCTATGACCTCTATATGGGGCGATGGAGCCGTCAGATCGCCCCGCTGTTTCTGAATTGGCTCGATCCGGCAAAAGGGCTGGATTGGCTGGAGGTGGGTTGCGGAACCGGGGTGCTTTCGGCAGCCATCATGGCGTGCTGCAACCCCAGCAGCCTGGTGTCGATAGACCCGTCGGAGGGTTTTCTCGCCAAGGCGCGTGCAAACGTGCCGGACGAACGTGTCGAGTTTCTCGCAGGCGATGCGCAGGCGTTGTCTGTCGAATCGGGCAGCAAGGACATGGTCGTGTCGGCGCTCGTTCTCAACTTCATCCCCGACAAGCAAAAGGCGCTTGCCGAGATGAGGCGGGTGGCCCGCCCCGGAGCGACGATCGGGTTCTATGTGTGGGATTACCCTGGCGGCGGGGTGGAATTCATGCGGGCCTTCTGGACCGCTGCGACCGCGCTTGACCCCGGCGCCATCGACCTTACCGAAGACAGGCGTTTTCCATTTTGCACACAAGATGGATTGACCGATCTCGCTGAGAAGGCGGGCCTGGTTTCCATCGACTCCACGCGGATTGAAATGCCGGCCGTATTCAAGGACTTTGAAGACTATTGGCACCCCTTCACCCTGGGTGCAGGGCCGGCGCCCGGCTATTGCATGAGTCTCGCCCCCGCAGCTCGCCAGAAATTGATGGAGAGGCTCCGCGATAGTCTGCCGCGCGGCAAGGAGGGGTCCATTCCCCTGAAAACCAGAGCCTGGGCAGTCAAGGCCAAGGTTTGAGCGCGAGCCCGCGCCAGACCGGCAGGCCGCCGACCATAGACTGTCCTGCGCAAAGTTCGGGTTGACCGGCGTTGTACGCGAAGCGACTATTCGTCTGGACAGCCGAGATGCAGACTGCGCGAGGAGATTACGATGGACGAGCCCGATCGGTGGCGTCACATGTCGAGCGCGCCAAGGGATGGCAGCCGAATCCTGGTCACGGTTCGGCCGTCGGAACAGGGGCCGGCGGAAGTCGACCTGGCTTACTGGTCTCGAGCCGACCAGTTCGGCAGTGAGGGCTGGCGCGCTTCCGACTCGTCTCCAGGACGCGTGGTTGAATACGCCGAACCCGAGCTGAAGTGCTGGATGCCGCTGCCGACAGCCAATCTGAGCAAGGGTTCATTGCCCAGCCCCTGGGACGAAGAAGATGTCCCGCTGCTGGATGGGTCGGGGATATGAGGCTGGCTGTCGCGGTCGTCACAGGACAGCGTTGGGGCCGAAGCTGCCAATCACCCCCTTGTGGGCCCTTGTGGGGGAGATGCCAAGTTTTGGCAAAGAAGGCAGGACAAAGGGGGCGCCGTAGAGCGACGCCAACCTCAATAGCGACCGAGCAGCGCCCCCCCCTCTGTCCTGCCTTACATCTCCCCCACAAGTGGGGAGATTGGCAGCTTCACCCGTCGGCTCCTTCTCTTCAAGCTTGCCTCAGAGCCTCAGAACAGGAATGCTGCCGTGACGGGGCTCGGCCCGGTGCGGCCGTCTGATGAATCCATGCCTCGAATGAGCTCGAGGTCTGCCCCGTCCAGCTCGAAATCGAGGACATCGAAGTTAGCTGCGATGCGGTCCTGGTGGATCGACTTTGGAATGACGATCAGCCCCTCCTGAAGGTGCCATCTGATGATCACCTGCGCCACGGATTTGCGGTGTTTTCCGGCGATCTTTTCGAGGGTCGGATCGCTCAACAGCCGGCCGCTGCCCAGCGGGCTCCAGCTTTCGATGCGGATGTTGTGCGTGCCATGAAATTCCCTGATGTGGCGCTGTTGAAACCGGGGATGCAGTTCGATCTGGTTGACCGAGGGCGTGACTCCGGTTTCGCCGATGATCCGCTCCAGATGGTCCTGGTTGAAATTCGAAACCCCGATCGACCTGATCCGGCCGCCATTCCTGAGTTCGATCAGGGTCTTCCACGCCTCGACATATTTGCCCTGGCTGGGCACTGGCCAGTGGATCAGGAACAGGTCGATCTGATCGATGCCGAGCTTGTTCATCGTCTCGTCGAAAGCCCGAAGGGCGGCGTCGCGCTGATGTGCGCCGTTGCGCAGCTTCGAGGTGATGAACAATTCGCTTCTCGGCACGCCACCAGTGCGGATCGCCTGCCCGACGCCTTCCTCGTTCCGGTAGCCTTCGGCGGTGGCGATCAATCTGTAGCCGGCCTCGATCCCCCAACTCACAATCTTGGCCGTGATGGCCGGATCGACTTGCCACACGCCAAGGCCGATCTGGGGAATGGCTGAGCCGTCGTTCAATGTGATCTGTTCAGGCTTACTTGGTGTAATCTGTTCAGGCATGCTCAGGTCCTTCTGCATCGTTTAGCCCAGCGCAGCGCTTATCTGGGCGCGGCATCCGCCAATGCCCAGTCGACAGGTGGAGGCAAGTCCGGCCCAGGCAGCCAAGATTGCAACCGCTAGCGCGATGCCGTCCTTGCCATCGCAAACCTGGCTACGTCACCGAGCGATCACGGGTTCCATCCGCCGCTGCCGTATTGACGGGTAATGATTTCGAGAAGATGACCGTTCGGGTCCTCGAAATAAACGCCGCGGCCGCCGTCGTGGTGATTGATCTCGCCCGGCTGCGTCCGGCCAGGGTCGGCCCAGTACGGGAGATCCCGTTCACGAATCCTACCGAAGATCTCGTCGAACTCGGCTTCGCTGACCAGGAAGGCGTAATGCTGCGGCCTGATTTCGCCGCCGGTATCCATGTAGTCGAGGTTGGCACCGTTTTCGGTCGTGACCATCTGGAAAGGCCCCCAGCGCCTCGGGGCTGGAAGGCCAAGCATTTCCGCCAGGAACTTTGCCGACGCCTCGCTGTTGCGGGCCGGCAGTATTGTATGGTTGAAATCGATAGCCATGCGATCACTCCCTTTGATCTCTCCTCGCACGTCGTCGTTCCACGACTGAAGCGATGCTGCACGAGATGGGGTCGAAGGCCATGATGCTCAAGCCGGCGTGGCAACATGCCCGATGACCTGCACGGGGTCAGCCTGATGAATACGGGCGATGATCATTTCGCCGCTATCCGGCACCTCGCCGGTCAAGCCGGTGATGTTGACCTGATGCGTGACAAGGACGGCTGGTCCGCCGAAACGCTGCCCGCGAAGCCAGGCCAAAAGAGCGGCGGTGCGCTTCTCGCCGGCCGAACTGTCGCCAAAGAATGAATTGAGCAGCTCGAGAGGCACAACTTCGCCGATCCCGAGCAGGCGAGCGGTGTCGAGGCAACGACACCACTGGCTCGAATAGACGGCTGCCGTCGAGATGCCATTCGCACGGAACAGGTCGCCGATTGCGCGGGACTGCGCACGACCTTCTTCCGACAGATTCCGCTGGGTGCTGCAATCACCGAGCCTGAAGCCAGGCGGATCGCCGGAGCCTGGGGCCGCGGCATGGCGCAGCAAGGCAATGGCTTCTCCGGATCGCAGGGCTGACCAGAGCGGCTCGGTGGCGCGTGCCTTGCCGAAGGCAGCCGCTCCGAGCGACAGGACAAGAAATCGCCGACGTCCAATTCGCATGTTGCTTCTCACCTTTCCGATAGCGGCTTTGGCAAGTGCCGGCAATTTCTCGATAGAGTGCGCGCTTACTGTTCGTCTCTATCGGCCCCGCTGCCGGAGGACATCGGCCAGTTCCGCCTTGATCAGAGGGCCGGCTTCAAGTTCGAGCGGGTCGGTCATCCGGTGGATGTCGGCCGAACCGGAACAATGATATCCTGCGGGGAGCATTCGGGGAGGCGACTGCATTGACCGAGAGCTTGGAAGCCGAAGAGGCGAGAGGTTGGTCGAATCTGCTGCTCGCGGCAGAAAGGGGCGATGCGGAGGCCGTTCAAGCGGAATTGGCGGCCGGCGCCAATATCAACGAGGCGGACGGCGGCGGCTGGTCAGCCCTTCATCTCGCAGCCCTCAATGCCCGCACCGCGGCGGTCGAGGCGTTGATCGAACACCCAGCAATCGATGTGAATTCCAGAAACAAATGGAAGAGCACGCCTTTGAGCCTTGCTTCTGCCAAGGGCCACTACGCCTCTATTTTAGCCCTGGTGAAACATCCCGAAATAGAGATCGATGCAAGAGCCGACTACTGCGGCAGAACGGCCCTTATTGAAGCAGCAAAGAACGGGCATCTGGATGTCGTTAAGTTGCTTGTCGAGAATGGCGCCGACGTGAATCTTACTGACAAGACCGGAAGAAACAACGCGCTTATCGAGGCTATCAAGGGACGGCACTACGAGGTCGCGGGATACCTGCTTGATTCTCGGAAAATGAACTTTCTCAACAAGGATATGAGACTGAACGCCCTGATCTGGGCTGGAAGCTGCCATAACCCTCAACTCATCGAAAAGCTGGAAGTCTCGATTCATTCTTTCTTCGAAGGCAAGTGAAGGTCCCGCTTCCGCCACAGTGACCATGTCCGTGGTCTTGCACTGGCCGAATGTCCTCGATCGCCGCAGGCCGCCTGTGGAGCTCCCTACCGAAATCATTCAACCAATCGGTTGACAATCAGAAAGCGTGACTCTATATTCAACTACATGGTTGAATTAGAGACACCCCAGATCGACGCGGTTTTTCATGCCCTTGGCGACGCCACCCGCCGGCGGATGCTTCGCGACCTCGCCGGCGGCGAGCGAACGGTAAGCCAGCTGGCGGAACCCTTCGCCATGTCGCTGGCGGCGGCCTCCAAGCACATCAAGGCGCTGGAGAATGCCGGGCTTATTCGTCGAGAGGTGAGGGGCCGCACGCATCTTTGTCGCCTCGAACCCGGACCGCTGGCCAGCGCCCACCAATGGCTGGGCTTCTACGAGCGCTTCTGGACCAACCGTCTCGACGTTCTCGAACGTCTCCTTCACGAGGAGGACGCACGAAAAGCCCAGGATGATTCCAGGAAATCGCCCACCTCAAAAGAAGGAGACGACTAATGAACCAGATGAAAAACATCGAAGCCTATGGCGAGCTGACCGAGCCCGCCACGTTCACCATCCAGCGGCTTTTGCCCGGCCCCATCGAGCGGGTCTGGGCCTATCTCACCGAGAGTGACCTGCGTCGGCAGTGGATGGCCGCGGGCCAGATGGAAATGGAGGCCGGCACGTCGTTCGAGTTCGTCTGGCGTAACGACGAGCTGACCGACCCGCCCGGCCAGCGCCCTGCGGGCTTTCCCGAAGAGCATCGGATGGAGGGCCGGATCACAGAGCTCGATCCGCCTTACAATCTCGCCATCACCTGGGGAAACACCGGCGGCGTTTCCTTCTTGCTGGAGCCGAAGGGCAACAATGTGCTGCTCACCGTCGTCCATCGCCGGCTGCCGGAACGCGCAATCCAGCTCAACGTCACCGCCGGCTGGCACATGCACCTCGACATGCTGGCCGCCCGCCTTGCGGGCAAGACACCTACCTCGTTCTGGGATGGCTGGAGCCGCCTGCGGGAAGAATACGACCGCCGCCTGCCGGCCTGACACGATCGCGTCGGCCACCCCTGAAGTCACCGCCCAGCCTCCACCGGCATCGGCCTTGGAGGCTCGCACACCAGCAACGAACCGACGATGAAACGTGCTTGCATTTCGCAAGCCCGATGGAGGAAGTCATGCGCAAATTGATCACCGGAATGAAGGTTTCCGTCGACGGCAAGATGGAGGGACCCGAGGGTTACGCCGATTGGGTCGACGCGTGGTCGGAGGAGTATGGGCTGACGCCGCAAATCGATGCCTGCCTGCTCGGGAGCGTCATGTACGCCGGCTACGAGCGCTACTGGAGCGCGATCCAGAATGAGCCGGACAAGCCGCTGCCGATGACCGGCAAATTGCCGACGCCGGCGGAGCTCGAATGGGCCCGCTTTGCCGAACAGACCCCGCATCATGTGCTGTCGAACACAATGACCTCAGCGGCCTGGCCAAAGACGCGCTTCATGCGGAGGCTCGAAGACATCGCTGCCCTCAAGCAGCAGCCGGGCAAGGCTATCTATCTCATGGGCGGTGCGCGAATGACCGCGAGCCTGATCGATGCCGGGCTGGTGGATGAACTGCGGCTGATCGTCTATCCGCTGCTCGTCGGCGAAGGGAAGGGGCTGTTTGGAGCAACGCAAAATCGTCGTGGGCTCGAACTGCGGAAGGTTCAGCAGCTCACGGATGGGCGCGTGAGCCTGGTCTATGGAATTGGCTAACTCAGCCGGTCTTCGCAGATTTCGCAGCGCTGCCCGGCTGAAATTTGTTCCTGAAAGGCGCGTCGCAGGTCAGAGCGAAACCGATAGCCCGCCGTCAACGGCCAGTACATGTCCGTTGACGTAGGCGGCAGCGTTGGAGGCGAGAAACACCACGGCTCCGCCGAGCTCCTCAGGCTGGGCCCAGCGGCCCGCCGGGGTTCGTGTCTCGACCCATTTGGTGAAGGCCTCGTCGCTCATAAGCGCGGTATTGAGCTCGGTAGCGAAATAGCCGGGGGCGATCGCGTTGACGGTGATGCCGTGACGGCCCAGCTCAGCGGCCGTGGAGCGTGTCAGCCCGTGTAGGCCCGCCTTTGCCGCCACATAGGCGTGAATGGTGGGACGGCCAAGTATCGCTGCAACCGATCCGGTGTTTATTATGCGCCCGAACTTGTTTGGCAGCATCAGGCGCACCGCGTCGCGCATCATGCGGAAGCAGGCCGAGAGGTTGACGGCAATCACATGGTCGAAATCCTCGTCCTGCCATTCGACCAACTGACTTCGATGCTGGATGCCGGCGTTGTTGACCAGAATATCGAGGCGGCCGTGGCGTTCGACGATTCCTTCCAGCGACGCCCTTGAGATCGCTGCGTCGGTGACATCGAATGGCAGCGCTTCGGCCCCGATGCTTTCGGCCGCTGCGGCGAGGGCGGCCGGATCGCGGGCATTGACGATCACCGTCGCGCCGTTTTCCGCAAGTGCCTTGGCCATTGCGAAGCCGAGACCACGCGAAGCACCCGTGACCAACGCGACACGGCCGTTGAGCGAGAATAATTCCGACATTGAGATCCCCTAGGAAAAGGGCGGGAGTTTCCTCCCGCCCAATAGCACTATTTGGCGATGCAGGTATCCGCTGTCTCCGGAGTGCAAATGTCAAGGCCGGTGTAGGTCGGGTCGGCCGGCGGAGCCTTGCCGTCCTTCATGTCCTTCAGTGCCATCATCGTTTTGTAGCCCATTTCGAACGGCCGCTGGCCGACCTGGCCAAGCGAGAAACCTTCCTTCATCTGGTCGATCTGCACGGGAAGCGTGTCGGCGACGACCAGCGCCAGGGCCTTCGAGGCGATCTTGTCCTTGTACGGTGCGACCGCGGCGCGGTTGGCGTCGGGGATGAACTGCGGGAAGCCGCCGGTTGGGATGAACGCGTCGAGGTTCGGGTTTTTCGCCATGATGTCCTCGAACTGCTGCACCGAGCGCGGGAAGTCATCGTCGGTGTAGAGTGGGCAGCCATCGATCTCGGTCCAGCCGTTCTGTCCGGTCAGACGGTCGCCGGGTGAGGCAGCCGATTTGGTCCCCGAGAGCGTGTCGCGAATGCCTTGCATGCGCTCATTGTGGTTGGCCGCCGCCGCGCCACCCGACTGGATACAGATCGTGCCGCCTTTGGGCTTGATCTGCATGGCGAGCTTGGCGAGGTTCGCGCCGATCTCATAATTGTGCGTGCCGATATAGGCGACGCGCAGATCCTTGTTCTCGGGCAGGAGGTCGGAGTCCCAGGTGAGGACCGGGATGCCGGCCTCCTTGGCGGCCTGCAGCGCAACCGCCATGGCCGCGGCGTTCGATGGCGACACGGCGATGCCGTCCACCTTCTTGGCCACGAGATCCTGCACGATCTGTACCTGCTCATCGCCGCCGCCATGCTCGCCGGGGCCAATATACATGCACTCCAGGGCACCATTCGATTCGGCTTCGGCCTTCTTGCAGCCGTCGCGTGCCTGGTCGAAGAAAGGATTGTTCATGTTCTTCGGCACCAGGGCGAAGGTGTATTTCGCCTCGGCACCGGAAACGGCGAGCACCATTGCGCCAAGCGTGACGGCCGCCGTCAGCAGATGTTTTTTCATGTGATGTTCTCCTCCTTGGTGTGATGTCCCGCAGGCCTCCCGCCGGCGGGTTTCTAACGGCTTTTTTTGGGCATCAAGGCTGCCAGCGACGCGGCGAGGATCGATTTGCCGCCGGTTTGCATGCCCAAAAGAACCGCAAGAACGATGAAGGCGCCGACGAAGGCACCCTGCCAGTTTGAATCGATGCCGGCCATCAGCAGCGCATTCCTGATCACCTCGAGGAACGCCGAACCGATGATCGCACCGAAGGCCGTGCCGGCGCCGCCCATGAGGCTGGCGCCGCCAATGACTGTCGCCGCAATGACGCGCAGCTCATAGCCTTGGCCCATCGCATTGATGGCCGAGCCGTTGTAGCCGAGGAGCAGGAGCGAGGCGACCGAGGCGGTGAAGGCCGAGAAAAGGTAGGCCTGGAATTTAATCCAGTCGACCGGAACGCCGGTGAGCCGTGCCGCCTCCTCATTGCCGCCGATGGCGAACAGATGCCGGGCCCAGGCAGTGAAATTGAACACGAAGCCGACAATCAGCGCCAGGATCACCATGGTCCAGAACTGCGACGACAGTTCCGGTATCCAGTGCGGTGCCCAGTCCTCGGGTCCATGCCGCGGCCATTTCGCCTGACCGATCGCCTTCACGATCGGAGCATCGGGCCCGAATTGGTAAAGCATCTGGTTGGCCGAGAACACCACCGCCAGCGACCGCGCGACGGACAACATGCCGAGGGTGACCACAAAGGACGGCATTCCGACGTAGGCGACAAAGAATCCATTGACCGCGCCGCAGGCCAGACCGGAGGAAAGGCCCATGGCGAAGGCGACATACCAGGGATAATGCCAAGTGAGGAACAGGCCGGCGACGATGACCACGAGGCCCATGATCGAGCCGACCGACAGATCGATGCCACCGGTGATGATCACAACCGTCATGCCGAGGGCCATGATGCCGAAAGGTGCGAAATTGCGCGTCACATTGGCGACGTTTTCAGAGGTGCCGAAGCTCGGCTCCATCGCCGTCATCAAAATGACGAGCGCGATCAGCGCGATCGTCACCCAGAAGGGCTGACTTGAAATCACGCGTTGGAAAGCTGTCTGTTCCTTGGTCGGGACGAAGTCCGACATGGCCGGCTGGCCGGCATTCCCGGCCGATTCCTGAACACTATTCGCCACGGATGGCCCCCGTTATCAGTCCAGTGATTTCCTCGGGCGATGTGTTGCCGGTGTCCTTGTCGGCAACCTTCGAACCTCGCCTGAGCACGATGATGCGGTCCGCGACGGCAAAAACGTCAGGCATGCGGTGGCTGATCAGCATGACGCCGACGCCTTGCGCCTTGAGGCGCCGGATCAATTCGAGCACTTCGGCCACTTGGCGTACGGAGATGGCGGCGGTCGGCTCGTCCATCAACACCAGCTTGGCGTTTGAAAGCCGGGTCCGGGCGATAGCTACCGCCTGGCGCTGCCCACCGGACATCTTCTTGACCAGATCGCGCGGCCTGGTTTCCGATTTGAGTTCCTTGAACAGCGCTGCCGAGCGGTCGATCATCGCCTGCTTGTCAAGCACTCTGATTGGCCAGAAGCCCTTCTTGATCTCGCGGCCCAGGAAGACGTTCTGCGCCGCCGTCAGATTATCGGCGAGCGCCAGGTCTTGATAAACGACTTCGATCCCCTTGGCGCGGGCCTGGACGGGTTTATGGAAATGGCAAACCTCGCCGTCCACGACAATTTCGCCGTCGCTCGGCGGGAAATTCCCAGCCACGGTCTTGACCACCGTGGACTTGCCCGCGCCGTTGTCTCCCATCAGACCCACGACTTCGCCTCGCTCCACCTGGAAGCTGACGTTAGTCAGGGCCTGGATGGCCCCGAAATTCTTGGAAACGTGGCGAACCTCAAGCACCGGCATCGCGGTCCTCCCCGGACAACATTTGCCAATCTTGTCCCGGACTTATGCAAGACAGCTAATCAGCGAAATGTATTCGACACAATACTTATTCGAAGGAGGCCGGCATCCATTGTTAGAGGGGGGCAGGTGGACCCTGGAGCAGATCGTCTGCGCCGGGCTTCGATTCCACGCGACCATATTAAGCATCGGCTCCGGTCGGCTAAAGTAGCAGTTATCGAGGGGGAACAGTTCAGGCGCGGGCGTGGATTGCGGGGTGGGCCGCGGATTTCGCCGCCGAAGTAATGACTGCCCACCGAAAGAATGGGACTTGCGAAGTTGTAGGATGACCGTATGATCAGACCCATGGCTACGGATCACCCATCGCTTCGACGCGAAGCTTCTGGCGCAATTGAACTGCCTGCGCAGTTGGCGGCTGACGCGCTGATAGACGGACAGTCGCCGCTGGCAGAGCGCTACCTCATCGATTGGAGCCGCGACAGGCGCGGAAGTGCCCGCTTCATCGTGCGTCCAGGATCCGTGGAAGATGTCCAGGCGTTTGTGAGATGGTGCTCGCAAAGCGGTGTCGCCATCGTCGTGCAAGGCGGCAATACCGGACTTGCCGGTGGCGCCATTCCCGACAGTTCGGACTACGCAGTGCTGTCGCTTGAGCGTCTCAATCGGATACGCTGCGTCGATCCGCTCGACTTCACGCTGCAAGCCGACGCCGGTGCCGTGCTGCAGGACGTCAAGGACGCCGCTGAAGCATCCGACATGACCTTCCCTCTCGCGCTTGGTGCGCAGGGATCGTGCACGATCGGCGGCAATGTCGCGACAAATGCCGGCGGCATCAATGTGCTGCGCTACGGCATGACGCGTGACCTGGTGCTCGGGCTTGAGACGGTCCTGCCGGACGGCACACTGTCGAACGGCATGAATGGGCTGCGCAAGGACAATCGCGGCTACAGCCTGAAGCAATTGATGATCGGCTCGGAAGGAACGCTCGGGGTCGTCACGGGCGTCGAAGTAAGGCTCTCGCCCCGGCCGACGCAGGTCGAGACTGCCTATGTGGGACTGGGCAGCTTCCGCCAGGCGTGCGAACTGTTCCGGATGGCGCGGCATCTCTGCTCCGACCTTCTCAGCGCGTTTGAGGTCATCGGCGAGGAGTGCCTGCCGCTGGCCCACCTCATCGATCCGAAGCTGCGCTCGCCGTTGACGCAGCCATGTCCGGTTCATGCGATCGTCGAACTCGCCTGTGGGCCAGGGATAGATGCCGGCGGACTTCTTGAAACGATGCTGGCGCGCGCCCTTGAGAGCGACCTGATCAAGGACGGCGTCGTCGCGCAAAGCCGCTCCCAGGCCGCCACATTCTGGGCCATCCGTGAGGGCCTGGTCGAGGGGCAGGCGCGGCGCGGCTTTCATGTCCGCACCGACCTCTCGGTTCGCCTCAGCCAGGTGCCGAAGCTGATCGAGCAAGCACGCGCGTGCATCGAGCGCGAGTGGCCAGGCTGGACATCCCTGACCTATGGCCACGCGGGTGACGGGAACATCCATTTCAACGTGCTGCCTCCCATCGATTGCGACCCCGGCGAAGCGAGGGCCGTGGGCCAGGCGGTTTTGACCCGACTCTATGAACTGGTCGGCGCGCTCGGCGGCTCGTTCAGTGCCGAGCATGGCGTCGGTCGCAGCCGCAGTCAGGTGTTCTGGGCCGGCCTGTCGCAACGCGAACGGCAGCTTCATACCGCGATCAAGGCAGCCTTCGATCCGGCAGGCCTGTTCAATCCCGCGTGCCTCATGCCTGGTCCAGGCGATGTGTAGGGGAAGCCGCATGAAGCAGCGTTCGTCCATCATCGGCAGCGTGGAGGCGCTTCCGCATCGCGTCGCTTCGCATCTGAGCCGCGAGATCGAGGGCGGCGACATCATCCCGGGAGCCCGGCTTCCCACCGAAAGCCAGCTCGCCGACAAGTTCGGCGTCAGCCGCAATGTTGTCAGGGAAGCGATCGCGCAGCTTCGCGCCGATGGCATGATCGAGGCGCGTCAGGGGGTGGGCGCATTCGTCATGGCGCCGGAACAGCGGACAGCCATCCGGATCGACCGTGAAGCACTGAAAGACCAGCGCAACATGGAGCAGCTTTTCGAGCTGCGCAGCATTCTGGAGACCGAGTCCGCCACACTCGCTGCGGTGCGCTGTACATCCGATGATCTTGACGCGATCAAGGCTGCGCTGGACCGCATGGGCGGCGAGGAGCGCTGGGAGGATGGCAGCATCGAGGCCGATCTGCTTTTCCATCGGGCGATCGCCCGGGCCACTGGCAATAGCTACATCCACACCTTCATCTCCTTCGTCTGCGAGCAGATCCGCCAGTCGATCCACTATGCCCGCCTCACCAATCCGCTGCACGACCTGGTCGAGGTCAACGTCGCCGAGCACGTGCGAATCTACGACGCGCTCGCCGCGCATGATCCGCAGGCTGCCGGCGAGGCGATGCGCCGGCACATCGATGGCGCGGCATCGCGGGTAGGCGTCGAACTCACCGCGAAGATCAATCGAGGCAAATGACCATGTCGCTCGGGCAGACCAAGGCAATCACCGATATCTGCCTTCTTGTCGAGGATATCGACCGTACCATCGACTTCTACACCCAGAAACTCGGCTACCGGATCAGACGCCGCGCCGAGGGCTTTGTCGATTTTCATTCCGAGCGCGTGACACTCGCCGCCTGGGAACTGGATCACATCAATCGCCACTGCGGCGTCTCGAATGTCCGCTCTCCGAAGCAGGCGCACAAGGCATGCGTCGCCATGGAACTCGAAAGCGCCGGCGAGGTCGACCGGCTCTATGCCGAACTGTCGGACAAGGGAGTGCCGTTCGTCGGGCCGCCCGGCGACTATGTCTGGAACGCGCGCTGCGCCTACTTCCACGACCCGGACGGGACGCTGTGGGAGCTCTACGCCTGGACCGGCGCGGGACCGGGCGACTATCACGACACGCAAGCGTGATTGGATCGCGACGGCCTCGCAAGAAGGGCCGCGCCGCATGCAAACAGTCCAACAAAGGAGCAAGAAGATGAGTGGGAACACATCGCAGTGGAATCGCAGATCGATCCTGAAGGCCGGCGCCGCCGGCCTGGCGGCTTTCGGGCCGGGACTTCAGCTGTTTGGCGCCAGCGCCTCGGCTGCTGCCAAGCTCGTCATCCAGTATGACTGGCTGATGTCGAACGGCCAGATCGGCGACGTGGCAGCTGTCGCCAATGGCTACTTCAAAGAGGCCGGACTCGAAGTCGAGTTCAGCCCTGGCGGACCGAATGCCGCCACCGTGCCGCCGGTGGTGTCGGGTGCCGCCCAGCTCGGCCAATTCTCCGAATCGCCTCAACTTTATGCCGCACGGGCGAGCGGCGTTCCGGTGAAGATCATCGCCTGCGGCTATCGCACCGGGCCTTATGCGCTGACCTCGAAACCGGCGAAGCCGATCCGGTCGGCGGCGGACCTGAAGGGTATGCGGATCGGCACGCAGCCGACCGCGCGCTTCGCCATCGACGCGATGCTCGCGAAGAACAAGATCGACCCTTCCGAAGTCACCATCGTCAATGTCGGCTTCGACAAGGCGCCGCTGGTTCGTGGCGACGTGGATGCGATCGGCGGCTGGATCACCAACACGCAGGCGCTCAGCGTCGTCGGCAATGATCGCATCGATCTGCTGTTGTCGGAGCTGGGCCTGGCGTCCTATGCCGACGTTTATTTCGCAACCGACAGCGCCATCGAATCCAATTCCGAGATCCTGGCGAAATTCATCGGCGCGGTTGCCAAGGGGTGGGGCTGGGTCCACGCCAATCCCGAACAGGCGGTCGACAAGCTCGTCGCTGCCTATCCCGAGATCGACGCAGGCTGGGAAAAGAAGACGATCCCCCTGGTGCTGAAACTGTCGTTCGACGACAACACGAAAAAGGATGGATGGGGCACCTTCGATCCTGCCTCGATCGAGAGCCAGATCGCGCTGCTTGACCAGATTGGCCAGTATCCGAACGGCAGGCCGAAGGCCGAGGACGTTTATACGACTGAGATTCTCGAACTCAGTGCGGCTGAACGGCCGAAGCTCGGCGCGCCTGCCTCTTGATGGCCGCGCCGGCCATCGAAACTTCCGGGCTCGACGTCGGCTATCCCGGCCGGCACTCGCCCGTGACGGTGATCTCCGGTCTCGAACTGACAGTCGAGGCCGGGACGTTCCTGTCCATCCTCGGGCCTTCGGGGTGCGGAAAGTCGACGCTTCTGCGGGTTGTCGCCGATCTGCTGGCGCCACTCGCGGGCACGATACGCGTGATGGGCGAAACGCCGTCGGCTGTGCGCTCCGGCCGCGGCGTGGGCTTCGTCTTTCAGGACTCGACCCTTTTGCCGTGGCGCACGGCGCGCGAGAATGTGCGGCTGCCGATCCAGGTGGGCCGCCGCAGCCTGTCGCGCATGATAGACGACCGGGCAGACGAGCTGCTCGAACTCGTCGGCCTGTCGGCGCTCGGTGAGCGCCTGCCGCATCAGCTTTCCGGGGGACAGCGCCAAAGGCTGGCGATCGCCCGGGCGCTGCTTGGCGAGCCACGTCTGCTTCTGATGGACGAACCTTTTGGCGCTCTTGACGAGATCACCCGCGATCGCCTCAACGACGAACTGCTGAACCTTTGGCGGCGGACCGGAACGACCGTGCTGTTCGTCACGCATTCCATTGCCGAAGCCGTCTATCTCGGGCAGCGCGTAATCGTGCTTGCGGCCCATCCCGGACGGATCGTCGCCGACCACGACCTTCGTCCGCTGAAGGGGCCGGAGAACAGATGCTCGCGCGAGGATCCGGCAATCGTCGCGGCGATGGCCAGGATGCGCTCCGCCCTTGGGGCGGCCTCGTGAACCGCGGCGCGCTTTCGCCGTTCGCACAGACCGTGCTGCCGATCCTCGGCGCCGGCTCGCTCATTCTCGCATGGCAATTCCTGCTGCCGCTCGCCGGCGTGCCGGCATATATCGTTCCGACGCCGACCGCGATAGCGGGCGTGTTTGCCAGGAACGGCTCACTTCTCCTGTCGAACCTCTGGCCGACGGCCATCGAGGCGCTCTCCGGCTTCGTCCTCGGCAACCTCGCTGCAGTGCTGCTGGCGATCGTCTTCGTGCACAGCCGTACGCTTCAGGCAGCCTATTTTCCGGTCGTGCTGTTCTTCAATACGATCCCGGTGCTTGCGCTGGCGCCGGTCGTCATCCTCATCTTTGGCCTCGGCATGCTGCCCAAGATCGTGATCGCTGCAGTGATCTGTTTCTTCCCAACGCTCATCAACATGATCCGGGGGCTGGAATCGGCGAGCCCCAGCGAGCACGAGCTCTTCCGCGTGCTGTCGGCGACGCGCTGGGAAATATTCTGGCGCCTGCGCCTGCCGCGCGCGCTGCCGATGCTTTTCGCCTCGTTGCGGATCGCCTCGGCGACCGCGGTGATCGGCGCGATCGTCGGCGAATGGATCGGCTCCGACAAAGGTCTCGGCGCGCTGATCATCCAGGCGACCTTCAACTATCAGTCCGACCGGCTCTACGCCGCCATCGTGCTCTCATCGCTGTTGTCGATCGGGTTCTTCATGACGGTCGTCGCCGCTGAGCGGTGCTCGGTTCGATACCGTTGACCGGCTGGCTCCCAGGGATGGCCGCTTGGCGTCGCACTGCGGACTTCGCTCTAGCCGCCCAGGCGAGGGTTGGCCTTTCCTGCGTCGGCCTGTAGTATGGCCAGTGCTTGCAGGGGATAGGGGGAGCTCGAGCGTGGGCCTGGGTCGGAATTTCCGCCGTTGGGGGATGCGGGCCTTCATCGCCGTCATGGTGCTTTCGCCGCATGCGGCGTCGGCCGACACCATTACGCCTGACCGGATCGCGGCAGCCCTGTCGAAGCTCGAGGCACTCGCTAAAGGCGTCGTCGCGGATGGCGGGGTGCCTGGTCTCGCCATCGGAGTCGTCCATGACTACAAGGTGGTTTTCCTCAAGGGTTTCGGGCATCGCGAAGCCGGCAAACCGGAGGCCGTCGATGCAGACACGGTGTTCCAGATCGCCTCGCTCTCCAAGCCGGTCTCAGCAACGATAGTGGCGGCACTGGTCAGCGACGAGATTGTTTCCTGGGATACGAAAATCGCCGATCTCGATCCGGCCTTCCGGCTGTCCGAGCCCTATCCGACCAGCGAACTCACGGTTCGCGACCTGTTTGCGCACCGCAGCGGACTTCCCGGCACCGCCGGAGACGACCTCGAGGACATTGGCTATGACCGCGCGGAGATACTGCGCCGTCTGCGGTTCGTGTCGCCATCGTCGAGCTTTCGTGCCGGCTACTCATACAGCAATTTCGGACTGACCGAGGGTGCCGTCGCGGCCGCGAAGCCGACGGGCAAGCCTTGGGAGGAGATCGCCGAGGAGAAGCTCTACCGTCCGCTTGGAATGGCGTCGACCAGCTCCCGTCATGCGGACTTCATCAAGCACGCCAATCGCGCCGCGCTCCACGTCAAGGTCGATGGCGTCTGGGCCGCGAAGGTAAAGCGCGATCCGGATGCGCAGGCGCCCGCAGGCGGCGTCAGTTCCACGGCACGCGATCTCTCGCAATGGGTGCGCCTCGTACTCGGCAATGGGGTCTATGCGGGCGAGGCACTCATTAAAGCCGACGCGCTGGACCAGACGCATGTTCCGCTGATGGCGCGCGGCAAGAACCCCGTCTCAGGCGGCGAGTCCTTCTACGGCCTCGGCTGGAATGTCGAATTCGGGCGGCATGGTCTGAGCTGGGGTCATGCCGGCGCGTTCAGCGTCGGCGCCCGCACCCTGGTGACGTTCTTCCCGGAGGAAAAGCTTGGCATCGTGATCGTCGCCAACGCCTTTTCGACAGGGGTGCCGGAAGGGCTGTCCGACAGCTTCGCCGATCTCGTCTTTGATGGAGCGGTCGAGAAGGATTGGGTCAAGGCATGGGATGACACCTACGCGAGCCTGTTCGGCCCGGCAGTCGCGGCTGCCAAGGCCACGTATGCCGCGCCACCGTCTCCGGCCAGGCCGGCCGGGCCGGCCAGTGCCTATGCAGGCCATTACTTCAACGACTTCATCGGCGATGCGGTCGTGTCGAGTGCGGGAGACGCTCTTGTGCTCAAGGTCGGGCCGGCCGGCGCGCGGTCCTATTCATTGAAGCATTTCGACGGCGATCTGTTCGTGACCTTCCCGGACGCCGAGACGCCGGATGCGCCGTCTGGCGTAAGTTTCGTCATCGGCCCCGACGGCAAGGCGTCGGCCGTGACAGTGGAATTTCTCGACGGCAATCATCTGGGCACGCTGACGCGCGTGGGTGACTAGGGTCAAATGGTGGTGAGACGGTTGTCGGCTTCGCCGAGACGGAGCGGGGGCCGCGCCGGCGTTCGCGATGCGGCGCTCAGCTCCACGCCGATTGACAACCTTGACGGTCCCAGCCGCCGCAGTCTGTAATCGCCACAGACCCGGCCGGACAGAAAGGCGCTATCCATGGAAAAGATCATTCTGGACTGCGATCCGGGGCACGACGATGCCATCGCCATCCTGCTGGCGGCCGGCAACCCGAACATCGACCTTCTCGGCATCACCACGGTTTCGGGCAACCACAATGTCGAGAACACCACGCGCAATGCGCTGGCCGTATGCACGGCTTACGGCATCAAGGTGCCGGTCGCTAAGGGCTCTCCCGGCCCGCTCATCATCGACCAGGTGCTGGCCGTCGAGATTCATGGCGATACCGGGCTCGACGGCCCCGTGCTGCCGCCCGCCTCGTTTGATCTCGACAGGCGGCATGCCGTCGACTTCATCATCGACACGGTCATGGCGCATGAGCCGAAGACCGTCACGTTGGTACCCGTCGGTCCCTACACCAACATCGCACTCGCCGCCCGCAAGGAACCGCGCATCATAGAGAGGGTGAAGAAAATCGTCGCGATGGGGGGAAGCTACACCAGGGGTAACATCACGCCGGCGGCGGAATTCAACGTCTATGCCGACCCGGAGGCCGCCGATGTGGTGTTCCGTGCCGATTGGGACGTCACCATGGTGGGGCTCGACCTCACGCACCAGGCGCAGGCCACCCCGGACCTGCAGGACAGGGTGCGCGCCATCGGCGGCCCGATCGCCAGGTTCGTCCTCGATATCTGGGAGTTCATAGCGACCACGCATGGCGGCCTCCTGCAGATCGCGTATCCCGCCGTCCATGACGCATGCTGCGTCGCAGCCATGATCGACCCGAGCGTCTTCACCACCGAGAAGGCCGATATCCGCGTCGAGATTGCCGGCCGGTGGACCAAGGGCATGACGGTGTGCAATTTCGAGAAGATGGGTGGCATGCATCATTTCGGCGGCACGGCGAGCGAGCAGACCGAGTTCCGCCACACCGTGGCGATGAAGCTCGACCATCCGAAATTCTGCGACCTGATCGTCGACGCGCTTGAGCGCCTCACCAGGCAAAAGGCGTGAGCCACTTCGCAATTCCAGGAAAAGTGTGAAACGGTTTTCCGTCCGCAATTGCGGCAAAGAGAGCTAGGCGCGACAATCATCGAATTGATTGGGGCATCGAAGGGGAGCAGCAAGGTGAACGAAAAAGCCAGTCCCAAATCCTCCAGCCCAAGGCAACTCGCGGAGATCGCCAGCTATCACGCCCATATCTACTATGACGGGCAGGCCGAGCGGCAGCATGCCGAATGGCTGCGCCTGCGCATCGGCGAACGTTTCCGCGTGCGCCTCGGCAATTGGCGCGACGAGAAAGTCGGCCCGCATGAGCAGGCCATGTACCAGGTCTCCTTCGCCAACGAGATTTTCGCTTCGCTGGTTCCCTGGCTGATGCTGAACCACGGCGGCCTGAGCATCCTTATTCACCCCAACACGACCAACCCCAAACGCGACCATCTGGTCGACCCGATCTGGATCGGCCGGCCGCTGGGTGTAAAGGGCGATATCCTTGGCGAGGACGACGAGGCGGAGGAGGCGCTGGAGGTGAATACCGAGCCGACGCTGGGGGCGTAGGGGGGCGAATGGCCGCATTTGCCAATGCTGCCGAAGTCGAAGGTCCGCCCGCTGCCCACTGCAGATCTTGACGAAAATTTGTGCGCCTGTTTGAGAGCGGGGACGAGACATTTGCTCCATGGGGGATGAGCAGGCGGTGGGCGAACTGTGAGGCGCGTTCTTCGAACACTGGCTGCGGTGATCATTGCGTTCGGGGTGAGCGGCTGCACAAGCATCTCCTACTACGCGCAGTCGCTGGAGGGTCATGTGCAGATCATGGCGGCGCGCAAAAATGTTGGAAAGCTGATCCGTGATCCTTCGACGCCCAAGGCACTGCGCAGCAAGCTGACGTCGGCGAGCACCATAAGACGGTTTGCGACAGATGAGCTGTCACTGCCCGATAACAACAGCTACCGCAGCTATGTCGACATCCACCGGGACGCGGTGACCTGGGCCGTTTTTGCCGCGCCGCAATTCTCGCTTGCGCCACGCACATGGTGCTTTCCGGTCTTCGGCTGCGTACCGTACCGGGGTTACTTCTCCCGGAAATCCGCGAAGGAAAGCGCTGTCGAGCTTCAGAGGCAGGGGCTCGACGTCTATGTCACCGGCATCACCGCCTATTCCACGCTGGGCTGGTCCAGCGACCCGCTGCTCAGCACCATGCTCGCTCAGAACGACACCTATCTCGCCAGCCTCATCTTCCATGAACTGGCGCATCAGCGCCTCTATGTGAGTGGCGATTCCGCATTCAACGAGGCTTTCGCGGTTGCCGTCGAAACCACCGGCGTAAGGAAATGGCTCCGCGCCATTGGCGATCGGGCCGGATTGCGCCGCTACGAAGCCGATCGCAAGCGCAGGGCCGATTTTCTCAGGCTGGTGTCGAAAACTCGCGACGAGCTGGGCCAGGTCTATGGAAGCCCCCGGACCTCGGAGCAGATGGCGGCTGCCAAGGCAGCGACGATCGAGAGACTGCGGATGCGCTACCGGCACATCCGCGACAGGCGCTGGGCCGGATACCGGGGCTATGACGCCTGGTTCGATCAGCCGATCAACAACGCAAAGCTCGCCGCGACGTCTGTCTACGGCGAACAGGTTCCTGCATTTCTTCGGTTGTTCGACCTGTGCTCCGGCGACTATCCAAGGTTCTACGCGTCTGTTCGGCGGATCGCGGACAAGCCGTCTCGTTCTGAAGCTTTGCAGGCTGCGGAGAGTTGTGAGTGAGGCAGGCGTTGGCGATGCTTGGTGAGGTTCGCGGTGGAGGTAGCGGGCGCGGCGGCGCAGGTGAGAACGTAGCCGACGCTGGGGCTTAGGGACGAATAAGTGGCAGGCGGGGTGGACCAGGGCTGGTAGTGGCCCGACTAGTCAAGGACAACTGTCTGCTTTGGGGCCGGAAGCGGACTGACAGCTTCAGGCTTCGGATCTTCAACAGCCGACATTCAGGTTGGCGTGCGCATCGTCGTGGCCTATCCATAAGGAACCTGCGCAGTGACCAGCTTTGATTTTGACCGCTCAGAGCCCGCAATTGTAACGCGTGTGCACCAGAATCTGGGAGTGAGGCGGTTCGGCCGTCACTCCGTTGAGGTTGTCGCGAATCCACCTGACGGCCGCCGTTAGCTCACCGGCGAAGTCATGCGAGATGACGTAGTCCATCACACCGGACTCCAGCAGCGCGCGGGAGTTATTCGTCAGCTCGTGCCCGACAAAGACAGTTTCCCGGGCCTTTCCGACGGTCTCTAGTGCCTTGGCCACGCCGCGGTTCGCCCCGGCGACGTTGTAGATTGCCGTAGGATGGTCGTTGGTCTCGAAGAAGCGGATGAGCTGCTCGCATGTGGTTTCCGGCCTGTCGTCCGAGATCACCCTCTCTTCGATTCTGAGGTAAGGGAAATCGGAGCGCAGAACCCTGCGGAAGCCCATCTCTCGCTCCTGCTGGCATCGAAACGGCACGCTCATCACGATCAGGATGTCGTTTCGCTCCTTCGGCAAGGCATTCCCGATCAGAAGGGCCGCGACGCTCCCGGCCGCATACTGATCGTTGCCGACATAAGTGCTCCGGCGAGAGCTCGGCAGATCCGTCGTGAGACAGACGACAGGCATCCCCACCGCGCGCAGTTTGCGGATTGCCCGATTGATCGCCGGATGCTCGCGGGCCACGACGACGACGCCATCGGCTTCGCTTCCCTCGTGTTCGATCCGGCGGCCGAATGCAATCGGCTCGAGCTGACTCGTCGTCACGTAGTGCGCCTCGACCGAGGCGCCGGGAACCGACCGGTTCACCTCGGCGGCCGCCGCGGCCATCGCGGCATTGAAGGTTTCGCCGGACTCGCAAAACAGGCGCACCGACAGCGGCGACTCGATCTCAGACCGTTCCTGCGACAGCTTGTCGAGTGCGCCAAGCACGCGCTGCCGCGTCTTCTCGCGGACGCCGTGGCGGTTGTTGAGGACACGATCGACGGTCGCCGGCCCCACGTTTGCAAGCTCCGCGATCTCGCGGACGGTTGGCCCCTTCCAGGTTCCCGACGTCCTTAGAGTCGTCATTTCTGCCTCCGATCGTGATGTCTATAACATCATCCGCTACCGCCGCCGGGCCTGTAAACCCTTATCACAAAAGGCGTCTGCGTTCTTCCACATTGCTTCACGATAAATGAGGTTTATCACATCACAAATGTACCATTGATGTCCTTGAGTGATGCGATTTCAATCCAAATAATAGCGTTGCTCATGGAGGAGCTTGCGGAGGAGAATCCAATGAAGCTTACGTGTAAGGTGCTTGTCACCACCCTTTTGGCTGCCACGGCGCTCAGCAGCGTGGCGGTCGCCCAGGACGAGAAGCAATACCGCTTCGTGATGGTCTCCCATATCGGATCCAACGATCCGAACATGGGCTGGCTGACGAAGTCGATGGAGGAGTTCGAGAAGAAGTATCCTAACGTCAAGACCGAGTACATCTCGACCAACAACTACTCGGTCCAGGAGCATGTCCGTCTTCTCGAGCAGGCAGTCTCGACCGGTCCTGACGGCATCGCCGTTCCGATCGTGAGTTCCGATGCTTTCGAGGGTCCGCTACGCAAGGCGATCGACGCCGGTATTCCGGTGGTTGCCTTCAACATTCCGGATGCGCGTCCCGACGGCGAGCGCATTCCCTACCTGACTTATGTCGGTGGCGACGAATATCTGACGGGCAAGAAGCTCGGCGAATACGCGCTCGCCAAGGTCGAAGCTGGTGAAATCCCGAAGCCGACGCGTGTCGTTTGCGCCAGCCACGACTCCGCCCACCAGGGTCTCAAGGCCCGGTGTGCCGGGATGAAGGACGCGATGGAAAAGGCGGGCGCCAAGGTCGATGATCTCTTCATCGGCGCAGAGCCCGCGACTGCCCGCAACACGTTGCAGTCGTTCCTGCAGGCCAATACCGACACGAACTATATCTTCACCGTTGCCGGCTGGTCCTCGCCCTGGGCTTGGGGCGTCGCCAAGGACATGGGTCTCGACCCCGACGTCGACGACAAGGGCGTGACGGTGCTGACCGTCGACGAAGGGCCGGTTTCTATCGAGGGGGTTCGCGCCGGCCATCTTCTCGCGACCAACAGCCAGGGCTTCTGGCTGCAGGGCTACGCGCCGATGGAATGGCTCTATTGGAACAAGGAGTTCGGCTATGCGCCGCAGTCGGACATCCTGACCGGGCCGGTCATCATCAACAAGGACAACGCCGACAACTGGGCCACGCTGGTCCGTGGCGTGTTCGGCGACAAGGCCTACGACGAGCAGAACACCTGGTAAGGCGTTCCTCCCGAGGTGGGACGGTCGAGCAACGAGGGAGCTCCGCTGTCCCGCTCTCCTTAGCGAGGCTTGAGCCTCTATCCTGGCGCTCTGCAATGACTATCAAACAGCTTACTCACACCCAGGGCCTCGGCGCGATCATCGGCGTCGTGGTCATGCTTGCCGCGTTCACGATGATCGACTTCTCGGGCTGGTGGACCAGGCAGACCCTCGCCAACGTCGTTCAGTTCACCGCGATCCTGGGCTTCGTGGCGATGGGGCAAGCACTGGTGATCATGTGCAAGGAGATCGATCTGTCGGTCGGCTCGGTCTACGGCCTGACCGGAGTCGCCTTCATTACGCTGGAGCCGACGCTTGGCGTACCCGGTTCGCTGCTGGCGGCACTTGTCATCGCCGCTCTCGCGGGACTTATCCAAGCGATCGCGGTGGTGAAAGGACAGTTGCCCTCGATGATAGTCACGCTCGGCGGTCTCTTTACCGCCCGCGGCATCATCTATGTCTGGACGGGCGGCTCGGTGCACAATTTCTCCGAGGCTGCCCGCAATCATCCGGTGACCCAGCTGCTGGGAGGCGAGCTTTTCGGCATCGAGGCGGCCATCTTCTGGCTGCTCGCCATCGGCCTCGCGCTCAATCTGCTGCTCTGGGCCACGCCTTTCGGCAACCAATTGCTGGCGACGGGCGGCAGCAAGGAAAGCGCGGAATCTCGTGGGGTTCGCAGCAATCGGGTGAAGGTCGCGGCCTTCGTTCTCTGCGCGTTGCTCGCGGGATTTGCCGGCGTCCTGACCTTGTGCGACCGACCGCAGACGCACGTCACATTGGGCGAGCTGATGGAGCTGGAAGCCATTTCCGCTGCGGTGATTGGCGGCTGTCTGCTCGCCGGCGGACGTGGTTCTCTCGTGGGTGCCGTGCTCGGCGCCTTCATCGTCGTGAGCTTCCGCTACGAACTTATAGCGCTCGGGGCGCCGTCCTCCTGGTACATCACCTTCGTCGGCGTCGTGCTCATCGTAGCGGTCATCTTCAACCAGATCCTGGCCCGCCGCCTCGGGCACAGCGTTTGACGCGGGAGCAAGCTCACATGACAAACGGTCACCCCCTCATCCAGGTCAAGAATCTCGATCTCTACTTCGGCGCTTTCCATGCGCTCAAGAACGTATCGGTCGATTTCCATGCAGGCGAACTCGTCGGACTGGTCGGCGACAACGGCGCGGGAAAGACAACCCTGATCCGTGTACTGTGCGGCATGCATACCCCGACATCGGGCGAGGTCTATTTCGACGGACAGCGCGTCGAAAAGTTCCATCCCAAGCTCGCAATCGATCAAGGCATCGAGACGATCCAGCAGTCGGTGGGTCTGTGCGACAACCTGTCGATAGCGCGCAATTTCTATCTTGGTCGCGAGCCGGTCCGGCGCATCCTCGGCATTCCGTTCCTCGATTTTGAGACGATGCGGCGCAAATCGACGCGCGTGATCCGTCAGTTCGGGCTCCGCGACAACGTCTCGGCCGACGACGAGGTTGAACGCTTGTCGGGCGGCGAACGCCAGTCGGTTAAGATCGGCCGCGCGGTCGAGTTCAGGAACCGGGTCGTGATCATGGACGAGCCGACCAACCATCTTTCGGTGCGCGAGCGTGAGCACGTCAACGAACTGGCCGTGCAGCTCAAGAATCAGGGCTTGCTCGTGGTCTATATCACCCACGATATTTTCCAGGTGCACAAGCTCGCCGACCGCATCGTCATCATGGAGAACGGCGAAAAGATCCAGGATGCCTCGACTAGCAAGATGAGCGCCGAACAGCTTGAGGAGGTAATCCGTCAAGGCGGCCGCGTCGTCGAGAAGCGGGAAGCACTCTCATGAGGCTTGCCGCGATAAAACCGCTGGTGAGGCGGCACGCAGAGATCGGCATCCTGTTGATCGCCGTCGCACTGGTCGCATTCTTTTCAGCTACTTCCGACGGGCGGTGGGCGAACGCCTACAACTTCGCCACCATCCTCCAGGTAACCGCGACGCTCGGCCTGATGACGCTGGGCGTCGCACTGGTCATCGGCACGGGCGAGATCGACATTTCGGTCGGCTCCACCTTCGGTATAGGCGCGCTGGTCTATCTCTGGCTCGCTGCTCGGGTTGATCCTGCCGCCGCCGCCCTTGCGGCCGTCGGCGTGGGCGCGGCCATAGGTTCGCTCAACGGGCTGCTCGTCACCAGAACCGGCACGCCGTCGCTCATCATCACGCTGGGCACGCTGATGATTTTTCGCGGCATAGCCATCGCGCTGACCGAGGGATTCTCCTTCTCCATTCCCTATGCGGCTCGCAACGGTTGGAGTTTTGAAATTCTCGGCGGCGGCGAATTCCTCGGTTTCAACACTGCTCTCTACTGGCTGATCCTGATTTTGGTGGTCTTGACCGTGGTGCTCACCGCCACGCCTTTCGGAAACAGGCTGCTTGCGGTCGGCGGGTCGGCGGCCAGCGCACATTCGCGGGGGATCCGTGTCAGTCGGATCAAGCTTTCTGCCTTTGTCATCTGCGGCGCTCTGGCTGCCTTCGCCGGCACCCTAGAAGCGGGCAAGCTCGGCTTCGCCGATGGCTCGATGGGAAGGCTCATGGAACTGCAGGCGATTGCATCCTCCGTTCTGGGTGGGTGCCTACTGGCCGGGGGGCGGGTTTCGCTGATCGGAGCGCTGCTTGGAGCCTTCGTTCTCTCGTCGATTCAGTCCTACCTCGTGGTGATGGGCGTGGCGCCGCAGTGGTTCCTGCTCTTCCTGGGGATCATCGTCGTGCTTGCCGCCTACGGAGATCAATCGCTCCGGCAGTGGGCGCTCAAGAAATAGAGGATTGCAGATGTCGATCAGGCTGGCGATCATCGGCGCAGGTTTAATGGGCGCCGACCATGCCCGGACTGTCGCCGAGAGCCTGCCGGGCGCGAAGCTGCAGGTGATCTGCGACGCATCGCTGGGACGCGCACGGAAGGTCGCTGACGACTGCGGTGCGGTCGATGTCGCAACCGATTCCCTCGATACCATCAGGCGGAGCGATGTCGACGCCGTTCTGATCGCAAGCCCGGACGAAACCCATGCACCGCTGTCGCTCGCATCGATCGAAGCCGGCAAGCCCGCGCTGTGCGAGAAACCGCTGTCGCAAAGCGCCAGGGAGTGTCTCACTGTAATCGAGGCCGAGACCGGCCGCGGGCGACGGTTCGTGCAGCTGGGCTTCATGCGCCGCTTCGACCCCTCCTATGCCGAGATGAAGGCCGCGCTCGACGGAGGTGCGCTGGGACGGGCGATCATGATGCACAACTTCCATCGCAACGTCGAAGCGCCGGCGAACTTCACCGGACAGATGGCGATCACAAATTCGGCTCCGCACGAATTCGACGTCGCGCGTTTCGTACTCGGCGCCGACTATCGCGCGATCTCCGTCTTCCAGCCCTCCATCGCGGATGCGTCGCGAACGGGGGCGCCGGTCTTCATGGTGCTGGAGACGACGGCTGGCCAACTCGTCAACATCGAGGTCAATAACAACGCCGCCTATGGCTACGATGTTCGCGGCGAACTGGTTGGCGAGAAGGGGTCCGTCTTCCTCAACGGACCCATTCATGCCCGCTACAACCTGTCCATGCAGTCCATCGAGCGTTACGCAGCGGACTGGCGGCCGCGCTTTGCCGAGGCCTATAGGCTCCAGAACAAGGCGTTTCTGGAATTCGTCCGGTCAGGAGTGTTCCCCGCCGTGGCAGCCGACGCCTGGGATGGCTACTGCGCCGCGCTGGTCGCGGAAGCCGGCGTCGAGGCGCTCGCGACGGGAGGTCGTGTGGATACCGTTCCGCAAACCAAGCCCGCCCTGTACCAACGGCAGGTGTTGCGATGAAGAACCTCGCCGCAACACCCGAATCGCAACGTGCCCCCGAGCCCGGAAACGCGTCGGCCGCGTGCGATCCGCCCGAGGACATGGCGGCGCTGAAGCGGTGGGTGCTGAGCAACCCCACCACTCTGTCGAATGTGACCACGCGCATAGCCCGTTTCGCGCTGGAGCACCCAGCCGAGATAGCAATGAGCAACGGCCGCCGAGTGGCTGGCCTTCTTGACGTTTCGCCGGGTTCGGTGACGCGCTTCGCGGCAGCGCTCGGCTTTCACAACTACGCGGAACTTCGCAGTTTTTTCCAGCGGGAAGTTCTGAAAGCCAGGCAAACGAGGGACTAGCAATGAAATTGGGATTTGTGTCCGACTCCCTCGCACAGTTGAGCTTCGAGGAAGTACTCGACGTTGCTTCCGAACTCGGCCTGGACGGGGTTGAAGTCAACACAGGTAATTGGTCCTCGGCGCCGCATTTCGATCTCGAACGGATGAAGGCCAGTCCTCACGCCCGAACGGCTTTCTTGAGGGCCTTCGCCGGCCGTGGATTGGAGATCATCGCGCTCAACGCTAACGGGAACCAGCTGCATCCTGTTTCGGGCGGCACCCAATCCGCCTGCCTCGAGGAGACGATCCGCATTGCCGGCGAGATTGGCGTGAAGAAGGTTTGCCTCATGTCTGGACTGCCAGGCGGCGCACCGGGCGAGAAGACGCCGAACTGGATCGTCTCGTCGTGGCCGCCAGAGACGCAGTCGATCCTGAAATGGCAGTGGGAAGACGTGCTCCTGCCGTACTGGCATGGGCTTGCCAAACTGGCGAGGGCGAGTGGCGTCGATCAACTCGCTATCGAACTGCACGGCAACCAGCTGGTCTACAACGTGCCGTCGCTGCTTCGCCTGCGCGCCGAGATCGGCCCGGTCGTGGGGGCAAATCTCGATCCGAGCCATCTGTTCTGGATGGGCGCCGATCCGGTCGCGGCAGTCGAGGCGCTGGGAGATGCGATCGTTCACGTTCATGCCAAGGACACGTTCCTCAACACTTCGAAACAGGCGACGACCAGCCTGCTGGAGAACAGTTCCCTGATGGACATTCCGGCCCGCTCGTGGAGCTACATCACCTTGGGCTTCGGCCATGGCGAGGAATGGTGGCGGTCCTTCTGCTATCGGCTGCGCATGGCCGGCTATGACGGCTGGCTCTCGATCGAACACGAGGATGTCATGTTGTCACGGCTTGAAGGGGTAAAGAAATCGGTTGAGCTATTAAGGACTGTGATGCCGATAGAGGTGAGCGACTACGCGCCGCAGGCCATCTAGCTTCTGCTGATTGTTGGTTCATGTCCGTCGTGAGTGTCTGCTTTTTGGCACAGCGGCGACGTCCAGCCCGCCGACGGCAATGGCCGCTTTCAGGCAACACAAAGTTGACCGCAACGGCCGAGATGAGGCGCGAAACCGCCATTCCCATCTGCGTAGCGCCATCACCCCCCAGCCAACCGCGGCAGCAGGAAAATCTCCGCCCCCTCGGGCAGCTCCTTCGACCACGTATCGCGATAAATCGTCCCGTCGATCGCGACCGCTATCCCGCCGTCGATCCAGGGTTCGATGCCGGGATACTGTTCCGCCAGCTTGCGGAACAGCTCCCTTATGTCCTTGGCCTCGACCTCGACCTTACTCTGGCCACCGGCGAGTTGGCCAAGCGCGCCCCAGAGCGTGACTTCGACCATTAGACGACAACCCTGCTCTAGCCTTCCCGTTCGGCCTCGATCGCCGCCAGGATGCGCGGCGGCGACATCGGGATGTGCGTCATGCGCACGCCCGCGGCGTTCGACACCGCATTGGCGATCGCCGCCAGCGGCGGCACGATCGAGGTCTCGCCGACGCCGCGCACTCCGTAAGGATGGTTGGGATTGGGGATCTCGAGGATCTGCGTGTCGATCATCGGCAGGTCCGAGCAGACCGGGATCCGGTAGTCGAGGAAGCCGGGGTTCTGCAGCCGCCCGTCCTTGCCGTAGATGTACTCTTCGTTGAGCGCCCAGCCGATGCCTTGCGCAGCACCCCCCTGGTACTGCCCCTCGACATAGGTCGGGTGCACCGCCTTGCCGGCATCTTGCACGACTGTGTAGCGCAGGACCCTCGTGGCGCCGGTCTCCGGATCGACCTCGATATCGCAGATATGGGTGGCGAAGGAGACGCCGGCGCCGTCGGCGACGAGCTCGCTGTGGCCGGCGATCGGCCCGCCCGTTTTTCCTGACGCCGCCGCGATCTCCTTCAGCGACAGCGCCGCAAGGTTGCCGTACTTCTCGCCTTTGGCGATGGCGTGGCCCTTTTCCCAGACCACGTCGTCGACGGGAATGTCCCACATCTGCGCGGCGCGTTCCCGCAGGATCTTGATGGTGTTGCGGGCGGCCGAGATCGTCGCCATCGAGGAGGAGAAGGTGCCGCGGCTACCGTCCGTCATGTCGTTGTAGCCGAGGCTGGATGTGTCAGCCACCACAGCCTTGACCTGCTCATAGGCGATGCCGAGTTCCTCCGCCGCCACCAGCGACAGCGACGCGCGGGAACCACCCACATCGACCGTGCCGACGGCAAGCGAGACCGAGCCGTCCATGCCGATGTTCAGGTCGGTGCAGGTCTGGCCGCCGAAGTTGAACCAGAAGCCGCAAGCCATGCCACGGCCCTGGTTCTTGCCCAGCGGAGCCTTCATGTGCGGATGGTTCTTCGCCGCCTCGAGCGTCGGGCCGATGCCGATCGGGCCATATACCGGGCCGTAGGAAGATCTGGTGCCTTCCTGTGCGGCGTTTCTGATCCGGAATTCGACCGGGTCCATGCCGATCTCCTTGGCCAGTTCGTCGATCGCACTTTCCACCGCAAACGCCGCCATCGGCGCCGACGGCGCCCGATAGGCGGCGGTCTTCGGCCGGTTGACCAGCACTTCGTAGCCAACCGTCCTGACGTTCTCGAGCCTGTAGCAGGCGAACGCCGTCATGGCGCCGATCTCGGCCCACATGCCGGCATAGGGGCCGCAGGAATAGCGCAGCGTCGCCTCGGCCGCGGTGATCGTGCCGTCCTTGCGAGCGCCGATCTTGACGTCGATCGAGGTGGCACTGGTCGGCCCCGAGGCGCGGAACACCTCGTCACGCGTCATCACCAGCTTGACCGGCCGTCCGGCCTTGCGCGACAGCGCCAGCGCCACCGGCTCGGCCCAGACATGGGTCTTGCCGCCGAAACCGCCGCCGATCTCCGACGAGGTGACGCGCAGCTTGGAAGCTTCCATGCCAAGCAGTTGGGCGCAGTGTTGGCGGTAGACGAAATGGCCTTGCGTGCAGACCCAAAGGTCGGCGGTGCCGTCGGAGCTGACGCTCGCCACGCAGGCATGCGGCTCAATATAGCCCTGATGCGTCTGCTCGGTCTTGAAGGAGCGTTCGACGACGAAGTCGGCCTGGCCGAAACCTTCATGGATGTCGCCATGGCCAAACTGCGTGCGCTTGGTGACGTTGGAAGGCTTGACGGGCTTTTCCTCGAGGCCCTCGGTGAAGATGGCATCGTTAAGTAGGGGTGCCGTGTGCTTCATCGCCTCGTCGACATCGGTCACATGCGGCAGCACCTCATAGTCGACCTCGATCAGCTTCAGCGCCTGCCTCGCCGTGCGGGCGTCGACAGCGGCGACCGCGGCCACGGCATGGCCGTCATAGAGCGCCTTCTTGCGGGCCATGCAATTGTCGAGGATGTCGTACATGGCAGCATCGCCGTCGGTGAGGTCGGGCAGGTCGGCCGCGGTGATCACCGCCTTCACGCCGGCGAGCTTCTCCGCCTTCGATGTGTCGATCTTCCTGATCGTGGCGTGGGGGTGCGGGCTTCTCAGAACACGCCCGACCAATTGGCCGGCCATGTTGAAGTCCGCGCCGTAGCGGGCGCGGCCCGTCACCTTGTCGACGCCGTCGGGGCGGATGGGACGCGTGCCGACGGAGGTGAAACTGCGATTGGAGTAACGCGGATCGAAATTCATCGTCACGCTCCCTTCATCACGCTGGCGGCGTCCTGGACGGCGCGCACGATCTTGTCATAGCCGGTACAGCGGCAGAGGTTCCCGGCGAGGCCGAAGCGGATTTCCTCCTCGGTCGGGTCGGGGTTCTTGGCCAAAAGGTCCTTCGCCGCGATCAGGAAGCCCGGCGTGCAGATGCCGCATTGCAGCGCTGCGTGCTCGAGGAACTTCTGCTGCAGCGGATGCAGCCTGTCGCCATGCGCCATGCCCTCGATGGTCTCGACACGCCGGCCTTCAGCCTCCGCGCCAAGCACCAGGCACGAGCACACCAGCCGGTCGTCGAGGATGATGCTGCAGGCGCCGCAGTCGCCGGTGCCGCAGCCTTCCTTGGCGCCCGTCAGCCCGAGGCGGTCGCGCAGCACGTCGAGCAGCGTCTCGTCCGGTTGGCAAAGGTACTCGACATTGTCGCCGTTGATTGTGGTTGAGACTGCTACACCAGCCATCATTTGCCTCCTGCACGTGTATAGGCGGTCGTGGCGGCCCGCCTGGCCAGCACGCCCGCAACTTTTCTTCTGAACTCGACGGTGCCCCGCTTGTCGTCGATGGGACGGCAGGCCCCGGAGCAGACCTTGGCGAGCCGCTCCAGCGCGGCTTCGTCCAGCTTCCTGCCTATGAGGGCCTCGGTGGCCTCTTCCACCAGCAGCACCGTCGGCGCCACGGCGCCCAGTGCCACGCGGGCCGATTTGACGACACCTTGTTCATCGAGCGTCAGATTCACCCCGGCGCTGACCACGGCGATGTCCATCTCCGTGCGTGGAATGAAACGCAGATAGGCATCGCCGGAGCGCGGCGCGCGCCTGTCGAGCAGGATCGCCTCGATGATCTCGCTCTTGGCGAGCGACGTCTTGCCCGGCCCGGTCGGCACTGCCTCTACCGCGACGGTGCGCCTGCCTGCTGGCCCGGCTATCAATGCCATGGCGCCGGCGGCTACCAGCGCCGGCACGCTGTCGGCTGCCGGCGAGGCGTTGCAAAGATTGCCGACGATGGTGCAGCGTCCCTGCACCTGTTTCGAGCCGATCAGTTTGGCCGCTTCGACGACGCCCGGCCATTCCCCTTTCAAGGCCGCGCTCTCCCCCATCAAGGCGCAGGAGACCGCCGCACCGATGCTGAAGCCCTCCGCCGTTTCCCTGATTTCGCTGAGCCCATCGATTGCCTTGATGTCGAGGATCAGGTCGGGCTCGATAAAGCCGCCTTTCATCCTCACCAGGAGGTCGCTGCCTCCGGCGAGAATGGCGGCCGTGCCAGACGAGCCGGCCAACTGGCCAACGGCGTCTTCCATTGAAAGCGGACGTATGTAGCGCATCGTCTCCCCTTGATCATCGCAATTCTGTCGGTCTGTTATAGAGCCTTGGATCGGAATGGTCATCCGGTTCTGCATCAGCAGCGATTAGGCCAGGCGCCGCAAAACCGAGTCCCAAATCTACCCGAACTGGCGAGCGCCCGTGTCGGGATACTCTTGCAGTTCCGTCCGGATCAACCACTTTCTCGTTCCCGATCGGCGAGACGAATGGCAACATTCCACACATATCGACTATCGGCGGTAGCCAGTTGACGGAGTCTGAATCCTAGAGCCGAAGGGCGGCGGGCCTTTTGCCGGCGCGTTCTCGACTCAGGGCGCCGGGCTGAACTGGAGCAATTTGAAACAATCGCCGCTTCCAGACTTCGACTGCGTCAGGAAGCGTTTCGACCGATCGATCCATTCCTGGTGCGACCTGGCATCGGCCTCGATCTCGTTGACCGGTCCAAGGTTGACGAAGCTGCGACCCTTGCTGAAAAGCCAGCACGCACGGCCGAGAAGTCTCCTGCTGCGCTGGCGCAAGAGGTCGGCATCATAAAAGATGTCGAGCACCTCCTGCTTGATCTTTGCCTCCTTTTCAGGATTTGCGATCGCAACCGCGATCGAGTCTCCGCCGATCGCATCCTGCAGGTCCTTGTAGTCGAGGGCAAGCTGAGTGGTGGCATATTTGATCTCGCTCTCATCCTGGACGATGTTGAACCACAGCGCGGGGTCGAGTTCGTTGACGACGAACGATGCTTCGAAATCGCGCGATAGGTTCAGGATCTCGAACGCTTGAACCTCAACGTCGCGCTCTACCAAAAGGATCTCGGCGACCTGCTTGCCGAGTTCCGCCCCGTGGGCGCTGATCGCGGCATTCGTTCCACCGAGTTCGGGGCTGATATAAGGCCCGCCATCATCCAGCAGCGCATCGAATTCGCCAAGGTATTCGACGACGGCGGCGCCGCGAGCAATGCGCGCGGCCAGTTTGGCGAGAACCAGCTGGAGCTCCGTTTCGCGTTTGCGCTGGTCCTGATAATTCTGCTGGAAAAAGAACATGAACAGAGAAACGCCAATACCGATCAGGATCACGCCGAGCTGGGAAAAGATGTTGCGATAATATTCCAGCAGCTTTTCACGATGGCGTATGTCGTGGCGGACATTGTGTGCCACACGAGCATTGACGATCAGCGAAAGAATCAGAAGGCCGGCACCGACCAGGATGAGGCCGCCGATGAGGAAATAGCCTTGCCCTGAGAAGGTGCTGAAATCCATGCGTTTGCCAGCTCGCTGAAGCCCGAGACCGCGCAGATTAATACCATTCGGCTTCAACACCTACATGTTCGTTGCGGGCGTCAACATCCGAGCCTTCATTGGTCGCGGTGATTTCTGGCAACGTTGCCACCTCCCGTAAGCCATCTTGCATCGAACCAGCGGTCTGCCGGCCCGTCATAGGGCAGCCGGGTGACATCCCAA